>DASYTB010000156.1:0-11524 GCA_036002705.1 Verrucomicrobiia bacterium | reverse complement strand
GCGGTGGGCGAGGCAGCGAGGCGGCTTCCGCCTGCGTCTTGGCATGCAGGATTCTGAGTTGCGGTGGTTCTTGACTCCGCGGAACAAAGCTCTAACTTAGAGGCGCTCGTTTGCCCGATGGTGTAACGGTAGCACAGCAGACTCTGGATCTGTTTGTCATGGTTCAAATCCATGTCGGGCAGCCATTTTCCTTCCTTACAAAGAAATTCATTTTTACCTTTTCCGCAGACTAAGAATCTGGTCGATGTAATGAATATGCGCCGGATCTTTGTCCCGCATCACGGCGGCTTTGCTCCGCCGAATAGACTTCAGCGGCATCACGGGAATGTCGCACCCTCGGAATCTAAATTCCCGAGCCTTTCGAAATTCTGTTGCGAATGCGCCGAGACCGGTAACCTCGTAAATAAAATTGACCAACATTCCATCGCTCAACTCCACAATCGTCTTGCGAACCATTGTTGCCCCGGCGCGCACGGCGATATTGATGGCGCGCATATACTGACGGGGCGGCAGGTCAAGCCAAAGGTCCACGTCATGCGTCACTACTGGAACACCTTGCAATACTGCGGCCGACATACCGATCAACTGGAACCGAATTTTTTCAGCGCGGAGCGCCCCCACAAGCCGAACGAACGGAGATACGTCTCGTTCATTTGCCACCGTTCGTCCGGGGTGGCCGCTAGGGATCGTGCGAACAGCACCTTTTCGTGCTCGTCGAGTCCGGGCGCGTCCTTTATTCGCTCGTACACTTTTTCCCAGTCTTTTAGCATTTGATTTCGATTTGTCTCCTGCTGGCATTTAGGCGGCGCACTTCCCTAAAATCGCATCTGCTTTGGCGTCTGATACGCCTTCATGAAACTCTTCATTGCACATCATCACCGGTGCCGTTCCACAACTGGCCAGGCATTCCACAAACTCGACCGTAAATTTTCCGTCCCGCGTGGTTTGCGGGCCATGTCCATGGCTATCCAACCCAAGTTTCTCGCACAAATGCGCGTGCAACTTGTAAGAACCACCCAGGGCGCAACTCAGCGTCCGGCAAACCTTCAGGTGATGTTTGCCAATCGGCTCCTGCCGAAACATCGGATAAAAGGTCACCAACTCGTAAATATTGATCGGCTGCAGCTCAAGCTTCGCCGCAATCCACTCCATTGCTTCCTTCGAGATACAACCAAAATGCTCCTGCACGGCGTGCAACAGCATCAAGGAAGCGCTCCGCTTCACCGGGTAATGCGAGATCAACTCATCGATCTCGTCTTCGAGTTGCGCTGGCGCGGCAAATTTTCCGCTCAAAGGTGCGGTAAACTCGACCGGATGCGCTGGAACAGGTGCACTCATCGATCACACTCCCCCATCACAAAGTCGAGCGAACCCAAAATCGCCACGGTATCACTCATCATGTGCCCCGGCAGCAAACGCGAAAGAATGCTCAAATTCACAAACGACGGCGCGCGAATTTTCAAACGATGCGGAGTTCCCCCTCCCCGGCTATTAATGTAAAATCCAAGTTCACCCTTCGGATTTTCCGCTCCGAAATAAATCTCGCCTGTCGGCGCATTCACACCCTGTGTCACCAAAATGAACTGGTGAATTAATTCCTCCATCGAGGTCAGGACCTTCTCCTTCGGCGGCAACACCACTTTCCCGTCGGGAACATTGATCGGCCCGTCCGGCAGTTTATCCAGGCACTGATGCAAAAGCCTTACGCTCTGCCGCATCTCTTCCATGCGCACCAAATAGCGATCGTAGCAATCTCCCACTGACCCCACCGGAACCTCAAATTCAAGCTGATCGTAAACAAGATAAGGATGGGTCTTCCGCAAATCATGCTCCACGCCGCTCCCACGCAGATTCGGTCCCGTTAGCCCATAATCAATCGCATCCTCCCTCGAAATCACCCCAATGTCCTTCGTCCGATCGACAAAAATCCGATTCCGCGTCAATAGCTTCTCCGACTCGTCGAAATTGATGACGACTTCATCAAGAAACTTTCGGCATTCGTGCACCCATCCCTCCGGAATATCCCGGCTTAGCCCCCCAATTCGCGTATAGCTCGTCGTAAACCGCGCGCCGGTCAGCGCTTCGCACAAATTATAAATCTTTTCCCTCTCTGTGAATGTATGCAGAAACACCGTCAGCGCTCCCACGTCCATCGCGAAGGCACCCAAGCCGAGCAAATGCGCCGAGATCCGCGCCAACTCGCAGCAAATCACGCGGATATACTGGCAGCGCGGCGGCAACTGTTTCTCGATCCCGAGCAACTTCTCCACCGCCAGCGCATAGGCAACGTTATTCGCGAGCGGCGCAAGATAATCCAACCGGTCCGTGTAGGGAATGAACTGCTGATAGGTCATGTTCTCAGCAATTTTCTCATCCCCCCGATGCAAATAACCAACATCCGGATCGGCCTTCGTGATAATCTCCCCATCCAGTTCGAGAACAATCCGCAGAACCCCATGCGTCGCCGGATGCGATGGCCCCATGTTCAGGACCATCTTCTCGCCATGAATATCGTCCTCTTCCTCGACGGGCGAGGCGGGCGCCGCCTTCAGAGGCAGCTCCAGAGGAGGAGGGAGCGGCTTCAACTCCTGAATCCGCGCGGCCGGATCGCGAAATTGAATTTCCTGGACCTCCGTGCTCATCGCTTCTCTCCGATCGCCGCCGGATTTTGCTCATCCGCCCGGCCCAAATCCCGCCGCCGCTCGAGCCGTCCAATCGTCTTCAATTCATCGGCTTCCGGCACACGCACTCGCGGCTCGCGCGCCATCGCATCTTTCCCGCCTGCAGCCGTCACGAAAGGCCCGCCCTCCAGCGGGGCCGGATTCGTGAACCCGCGCTCGGGAACCTCTGATGTTTTCCCCGCCAATGGAAAATCCTTCCGCAAGGGAAAATACGGATAACCCTCCCACATCAAAATCCGCCGCAAATCAGGATGCCCTCGAAACCGCACCCCCATCATGTCGTAAATCTCCCGCTCGTGCCAATTCGCCGTCTTCCATACCGTCGAAACCGTCGGCAACTCGGATTTCTCTTCCCCTACGCTCGTTTTAATTCGAAGGTGGAGCAAATGCCCGTACCCGTAAAGTTCATACACAATGGTGAACCGAGGGTCCTCCCCATAATTATCCACGCTTGTGATATCAACGAGGTAATCGAAACCGAGCTCTTTCTTCGCCACTGCGCACACCTCCGCGATCTTCTCCTCGTCAGCCAAAACGAGCGTCGTTTCGCCGCGAAATTCCATCGGCGCGGACAGCAGTTCCTGTGAACCGGGCGGCGAACACCGCTCCTTCAATTTCAAAGCTAAATCCGTTGCAGACATCGAAGCCGCCGAATCCAAACCTCTTGTTTATGCCGCCTTCTTCTGCGTTGAGATCACCGGCTCCCTCGAAATCTTCTCCTGCAAACGCAGCAGCCCGTCCAGCAAAGCTTCCGGCCGCGGCGGACACCCCGCCACATACACGTCAACCGGGATAATCTTGTCCACCCCTTGCAGCACCGCGTAACTTCGGTACATCCCCCCGGTCGAAGCGCATGCCCCCATCGCAATCACCCATTTCGGCTCCGTCATCTGCTCGTAAATCCGCTTCACCGCCAGAGCCATCTTGTAAGTCACCGTTCCCGCCACGATCATCACGTCGGATTGCCGCGGCGAAAAACGCATCACCTCCGACCCAAATCTCGAAATATCAAATCGGCTCGCCCCCGCCGCCATCAACTCAATCGCGCAACAAGCCAGCCCCATTGGCATTGGCCACAGTGAATTCTTCCGGAACCAGTTCAGCGCGGCGTCCAACCGCGTGACAATCACGTCGCCCTCAATCTTCGAATTATACCCAACTTCGGTGGTCTGCTGCATACTCTGGAGACGCTCCTCCGCCTCGGTCGGAAGGAACCTAATCCCCCCTGATCCACCCGATCAAGTTCAATTTGTGAAATTTTTCACAAGCTCGCCTGTCATCGATGATCCGTGTGCCGAAGCGCCTCGGTACTTCGCCCTCCCGTCTACCCCAAGCCACCTCAAATTCGTCCTTTCCATCTTATTTGGACTATTCTTGGCCCTGCCCTGGCGCCACTCCCTGGTGCCGTTTCCCTCAGTTACCATCCTCACCGATCCCCTTGCTTCGTTCCATAAACCAGCCGCGCCTTTTCCGCGTCCAGTTTGCTGATGTGATTGTCCGTCCATTGGCCAATCACCCCGTCGAATTCCGTGCCCACCGGGTCGATCACCGCGCAGGGACTCGTCCCGACGCCATCCTTGCATTCGGATTCGCACCGGGAAGCCCAGCACGTGCGGTAATGCATAATCGACCAGTAATCGTAAATCGGCGTATTGACGATCCAATTCGCTTTCGGCACCCAATCGTAGTCCGCTTCTCGCCCCGGCTTGATGTTTTCGTAGTGGATCGTGACGTAACGGTCGCGGTCCCACCGCTGGTGCTCGTGGAAAAACCCCAGCACATGCCCAAGCTCGTGCGCTGGCATCCACGCGCCCTGCCGCCACCAAAAAGCCGTGATATTAATGTCCACCCGCATTCCCCTGCGGAAACCGTTAAAAGTCGTGTTGTTCCCTGCATCCGTCTTGCCGGTGAAATAAATGTATTCGCTCTCCGTCGTCCGCTGAATGAACCTGATATTCGCTCCCGTATCCATCCAAAGCTTCATCGCGCCCCGGGCATTCTCCGCCTGATCCTCCGTCAGCTTCGATATATCAAAAGGAATGATCCCTTTGGGCCACGGCAAAGGTTTGCCCGTCCGCGCATCCACATGCGCCGGATCAGACGTCATCTCTCCACCATTCGCGAAGCCCGCGGTAAATCCGAGCGTGAGCAAGAAAACTCCCGTCAACAAGCCAGACCGCCCCCAGCGTAAAAAAGCGACTTCCATACCGGCCGATCATCCCGTTTCCGAACACTGGCGCAATTTCAAAACGGAGCGACAAAGTTTCCGAGCAGAGCTTTCGACAAAGATCGGCAGTATGCGAGCGCCTCGCGGGCCTATTTGAAGAGCGAGAGGATCAAATGCACGACAAAGTAGATGGCCAGGCCAACCATTGAATAAAGCATAGCCATAACCATGAGGAAACCGAGAGCCAGGCGTCCAAAGGAGCGCTCCTTCGTTGAAGGCGAATAATCGCGCTCGACCAGTTTCATGTTGAGCGAGTTTGATTTCCAGGCGGCATCAAAAATGTCTCCGAAGACCGGCACGGTTCCAACAAGACTATCGATCACGACGTTGAGCACCATTCGCCCGAGGGTGCGCTTTGGGATTCCGAGCCGGGCGGCATCGTAAATCAACCACAACGAAAAGGTGGCGGAGAGCAAATCTCCGGCCGCCGGAAACAACCCCAGAATTGGATCAATGCCGATTCGATAGCCGCCCGGAAGCGGAATCGAGTTATCAAGGAGTCGGCTGAGAAAGCGCATCCGGGCCAAGCGTCGATTCTTTGCGTATTGGATGCGCTGTGGTTCGTCCGCCGGCCCTGGTGCTAATTCGGTCACTTTTTCAAAAGATCGAGCATTGCCGCAGTCAGAACGGTCACCCCCGTTTTGATGGTCGGCTCGGGATCCGGATAATAAAGGGCGGAATGGATGCTCGGCAGCTTCTGTCCGGAATTCATTCTTTCGGAGGGAACGGAACCCAGCCACAACATGCAGATGGGAATTTTGTCTGGCGTCCGTCCGAACAGGCCGAAATCCTCCGCGCCCATTTGCGCGTGCTCCTGAACCACGGCATCGCGTCCCAGCCAATCCTGAAGGACCAAGGCGAGGCGCTGCGTCAAGGCGGGATCGTTGTAGGTCGCGGGAGTGTGTTCGTTCTCATCCACAGTCACGATTGGCATTCGGTCTTCCGGAAGGCCGGCGGCTTCCGCCAATCCGCGCGTAACCCGTTTAATTCCGGCAATCAGATTGGAGCTGACCGAATCCGAATAGGAGCGAAGGGTGAGCTGCAGTTTGACCTCATCCGGAATGATGTTGTGCTTCGTGCCGCCGTGAATCGAGCCGACGGTGAGCACGCCCGGTTCCGTCGCGGGTTTCTCGCGGCTGATCAACGTCTGCAACGCGAGCACCGTTTCCGCCGCGAGCACAATCGGATCTTTGGTCGTGTGCGGATACGCGCCGTGTCCGCCGACGCCTCGTATGGTGATGTCCACCGAATCGACGTTGGCCAGGATGAACCCAGGAACGTAAGCGACCTTGCCCGCAGCCAGATCAGAATTGACGTGCAGGGCGAGGCAGTAGTTCGGTTTGGGGAAGCGCTCGAACAGCCCGTCCTTCAGCATGGCTTTCGCTCCCATCACCTTTTCTTCCGCGGGCTGGCCAATGGCCACGACCGTGCCGCTGAACAGATTCGTGTGCTGAGCCAGAAACCGCGCCGTCCCCACCAGCACGGTCATGTGCATGTCGTGACCGCAGGCGTGCATCACCGGAACTTCCTGGCCTGCTGAGTTCACCTGGCTGCGCTGGCTCGCGTAAGGCAGTCCGGTTTGCTCTTTGACCGGCAAGGCATCGAGGTCGGTTCGAAGCAGAACAACCGGTCCCGGGCCGTTGCGAAGCACCGCGACGACCCCGAAACCGCCGACCCGCTCGGTGACTTCGTATCCCGCCTCTCGAAGTTCCTTCGCGACTCGCGCGGAGGTTTTTTCCTCGAGCAGGGAAAGTTCCGGATTGCGATGCAGGTCCTTGTAGAACGATTCAAGTCTCGGAATATCCGCCGAGATCGCGGTAGTTACTACCTCCGGCACTTCACCCAGGACGGGCGCAACGCAGAAAAAGAGACTCGCGGCCAATGAGAATTTCATGCGGCGAGTCTAAAGAACGGATCGGATGGCGCAACAACGGGCTCGCCTATGTCACCTTCAAGACAGAGGCGTCAATCGGCCGGCGTCGCGCCATACCTTTGTAAGCTTCCGCCACCACAATGCCGAACACGATGTGCAGAACAATGCTCGGCCATTCCCGTTGCGCGGCGGCGACACCCATGAACGTAGCGGAGACCGCGTAATTGATAAAATAAAGGACCAATCCCACCACGCCCCCGACGCAACCCGCGACGAATGGGCGAAAACCATGGACAATCGGCGCGATGATCAAAGCATAAACCATTGAGACGAAGAGGTGCAGAGCAAGGATCGACATGAAAAACAACCCTGAAGGTGTCTTTCCTGGCTCAATCTCACGGCCCATAATCGCGGGGTTGACCGCGCCCGACCCCACCCACGGAATTCCTCGGCTGACGAGAAAGAGAATGCAGCCCACGATCAGGCCCGCTTGTATCGCCCGGTTCCAGCGGATTGAACTGAAGAACGTCGATTCGTTCCTCCCGAGAGCGTATGTCTTTGTTACCATAGCCAAAGCCTCCTTAACTCATAATAACCCGCTGAGCGCAGGTCTTATATCGGAAAGGCTCCTTCTTTTCCGCTGGGGAGTGGCTCCCTGCCGGAGCAAGCAAAAGGCTGAGCGCTCGCAGAATCGGTAAATGGATCAACGAAGAGTGAGACCGTTATGGGGCCTAGCCCCTTGCGAACGCAGCCAGCGCACCAGCAGGTCGAGGCTCTTCTCGTCGAGGCGGCCCCCCTCGCCGAAAATCGGCATGTGATCGTTGCGTTCGCCGTAGAAACGGTCCTGCGCGGGGTTTTTGATGAAATCCTTGAGCCACTCGGATGAACCGTAGCCGGTCAATTCGGGCGCGGTCGCATCTTCATTTTTCTTCCGGAACTGGTGGCATTCGGTGCAGCGAAAGGTCTCGGAATCGATCAGCTTGCGTCCTTCTTCGATGGCAGCAGCGTCCTTGCGATCCGCCTCGCTTTGGGCGGGAAGCTGAGCCTCGGCGGAAACAGCCGCAATGATCTTGGGAAGCTGCGCTTTGTCTTCGGGTTTAAGACCGGCAATGGTTTTTTGCACGAACTTGACCATCTTGCCTTCCTTGAACTTCGTTCCCCCGAAGTACTTCGAGCTCGCCACTTGCGCAGGTTCGAGCAGTCCGGCCAGCCATTCATGACTGCCGAATCCTTTTAGGTCCGAGGCGTGGGCCGCTTCTTTGGGAACCCGTCCCAGCGCGTCGGTTCCGTCGTAACGGTGGCAGCTTGCGCAATGGCGTGCGAAGAGCTTTGGCCCCTGAGTGACAGGATCGTTTTGCAGAAGCGCCAGGGCGCCTTCGCGCGGAATTCCTTCTGTGGCCAGCTCCCGGACTCGCTCGGCATTCCGCTGCGCATCCCGGACCGCGACCTGGTAAGCAGGGTCGTTGCGGTCCTTGTGAACGGCGAGATAGGTCAGGAGCATTGCCCCTGCGAGAAGAGCGCCCAGAAATCCAAGATTAAAGCGGTGCCCCAGCCGCCAGCCGCCAATGATCGGCATGAGAAAGATGACGATCATTGCGATCGTCGGAATGACGATGGCCCCAATGATCTCCGTCGTTCCCGGGAAATACTTCAAAAACTGAAAGAGAAAGAGGAAGTACCATTCGGGACGCGCGGCCGAGAAAGCTTCCGACGGGTCCGCCGGCGCGCCGAGTTCCGCGCCCATTGGCGCGTGCGCATCCTTCAGGCGAGGCCAGATGACCAGGAACAAAACCGCCGCCAAAACCGCGAGGCACGCCACCGAATCCTTCAGGACCTGGTCCGGCCAAAACGCTTCGTCCTTCTTGCGCAGCGGCCGCTTCGGTGTGAGACCATGTTTGCGGAAGAGATAAATGTGCGCCACCAGCAGTCCCACCACCGATGCCGGAATCACCCCCGCGTGAAGCGCAAAAAAGCGGGTCAGGGTCTGGTGTCCGTAATCGGGCCCGCCGATAACCAGTCGTTGCAGGATGGAGCCGAGTCCGGGGGTTATGCCGAGAATGTTCGTGCTGACCTTGGTTGCCCAGTATCCCTTCTGGTCCCAGGGCAGCAGATAACCGGTTAAGGAAAGCGCGAGAACCAGAAGAAGCAAGGCAATGCCGAACCAAAAGTTCAATTCGCGCGGCGCCTTGTAAGCGCCATCGATCATCACCTGCATCAAATGGAGCACGAGCAAAACGGTCATGGCTTGTGCCGTGAAATGATGCAGCCCGCGCAAAAGCCAGCCGCCCGACATGACATTCTGGATGTAAAAGACACTCTCCCAGGCCGTTTGCGAGCTCGGGCTGTAAGACATCCAGAGAAACAGCCCGGTGATAAACTGCACGACCAGCGCGAAGGTCAGCGTGCTGCCCCAGACATAACGCCAGCGCGAACCGCCGGGAACATTCTCGTAAAGCGCATCGTGAACCAGCGCCTTACCCCCGGTGCGATTATCGAGCCAGTCGACGAATTTTTTCATGCCGGGATTTTTTCGCGATGCCCGCTGACAAAGTTCTGGAATTTCACCCAAATCTCTTTCCCGTTTCGCACCTCGACTTCGAGGACGTCCATCGCGCGCGGGCTGGGGCTTTTCGGATTGGCGATCCTGCCATCGAGATTGAAACTGCTGTTGTGGCAGGGACAGTAATAATCTTTTTTGTCGGCGCGAAAATCGACGAAACAGCCGGCATGCGGACAAACGACATTCAGCGCCTCGACATTGGCTCCGTTCGTTTTCCGCAGATAAACCGCGCCGATGGCGGTATTGGGCATCTTGTTCCAGGCATCCACCCGGCTCGCGACCACGGGGAACTTTCGCGGAAGGCCGTCCTCGGGCAAGGAATCAAGGGTTGTGACGAAGACCTTTTCACTGCCGGCGGATTTGCGGCGCAACGGGTCGAGCAGAACCGTGATTCCGGCGGCGACAGGCACAAGGACGATCGCGGTGCCGATTCCGGCGGCGCACGCCTTTTTGAGAAAATCTCTCCTTTCGGGGCTGGGTGGTTCGGTCTCGTTCACCATAGATTGGATGCTCAATTTCGCGCCGGGTTCCACATTTATTTTTCGGTAACCGTTACTTTCGGCGGCTTGGCGTAGGCCATCCACATCGCGTCCAGTTCCGACTTTTTCGGAGCGCCATCCTTCACCATAAAGCGATAACGCGACACGTAAGGTTTGCCTGGTTCAATCGACCAGTCGCCGAGCTGGCTCGGCGCGAAACAAAAGAATGGCTCTTTCGGGTGTAGACGCATCGGCTGAGGCGCGCGGAAGTTCTCGGGATGGCTCAGAATGGCGAGCCCGGCAAGCTCGCCATCCAGCGTTCCGCCGATATGGCACCAATTGCCACGTGTTTCGTTGCCTTTTACCCGGTTGGTTTCGCCGTCCGAAGTCAGGAAAAAGCAGTTATTCTCACCATTCCAGGCGAAGTTCCCGCGAAAGCCCAGGCCGCCATAATAATATTTCGGAAGCTCGAGCGGAAAGGCGGTCGCGCATTTTTGCGTCGAGACCAGATCGAAGACAAAATAATCGGCGTCCGGAATCGCATACGCCGTTACGGTCCACGTCTCGTCCAGCGCGGCTTTGGGCTGCCCTGAAGTTAGGTCGGTAAACCGATGTTCCACGACGAAACCGGCTTCGACCGGGCCAGACCAATGCGCTCCGAATTTCAGGAAATCCACCTTTCCCTTGCCCTCGCCCATATTCCAGAAATCAACATCACGCCCTTCAAACACGGTCTTCGTCCAGGGAAACCAAATTCCGTGGTGATGCAAATGATTTGGCGGGTAATCGTCCGTAATAACCTTTCCGCCCGGAGTATAGACGGGGTGAATATATCCCCCTCGTTTGTAAATCGGTTTGATATCGGGTCGAGGCAGATCGGTTTCGCGGCCCTGGTAAACAAAGGCCTTTTTGCCACTCACCGAAATGACCATCTGGCCGTTTTCCAGATCGGCGATTGCGGTCGCGCGGGGAGCCGCTTTCTCGACCGTGAATTCGCGGCGCTTGCCCATGCTCAGTTTGGGAATCACGAAGACAATCGCGGATTCGTTGCTTTTCTGAAAAGGTATCTCTGTGCGTTTTTCCTTCAGCATTCCACTGCCAGGGAAATCCGCCGGCACTTCAGCCGTGACAATCGCGTTTGTATAATTCGCGTCCGCCGGATCAACCCGGACCTGAAAATCTCGCGACCAGGAGGAGGCCGCGCAAAAGCCAAGCATCCACAATGCAATCGCGGAGGTTTTCATGGCTTTTTTATGGCTGGAATTGAAAGCCCAGGTCAAACCTGAATACCGGAAAAGAAAATGGGAAGTTCGCTTGGTCGAGGCCTTAACCTGCATATTTTACAGACGAACCAGCGCACTTCCCATTAACACCGCGGCTTTAGCCCGGTGCCCAGTAGCTCAACCCGATCGCATCAGCCGTTTCAACGGCTTCTTCGCCTCCGCAAATTGTGCAGCCGGCCGAAGCCGTAGTGTGAATGATACACGCGCGACTGTGAAATATTCAGGCCCCAGCCTTCTTCGCAGCATCGCCTATTGCTCCGCGAGCACGCGCCGAAGCGGTTTGCCGATGGAACCGGCCGGCTCATTCATTCCCAGAGCCGCGCAAAATGTCGGAACGATATCGGTGATATTGAATTCGTCCGGATAACGGCCCGGTTTAAACGCGGTGCCATAGAAAAGGACTGGCACGTGCGTATCATAC
>DASYTB010000155.1:0-6236 GCA_036002705.1 Verrucomicrobiia bacterium | reverse complement strand
CCCGTGCCAAGACATCGCCTTCGGCCCCAAGTTTGGATAAAACCATGAAGCGAGCGTCCGGCTCCGCCGAAAAAATGTCCAGTCAAAAATCAACATGGGCACGCGCAGGCGTCGTTTCAAAGGTCCAGATGAATCAGCCCTGGTAGTGTATCGAGTGTCCTCTTAATCATAACTTTCTTTTCGGTGAAAGCACAAACCAGTACGTCGTTTTATCAAAACATTTACAGATATTCGGCGTTCAGTGATGCTGGCTGGAAGATGGCTGGAAAATCGAAACTGCCCGCGCTGACCCTCACGGAAACCGAAAAGAAAAAAAAACCGAGCCTCGAGTGGTATAACGAGAGAATCACCGGTCGGATGGAAAAGGATCTGTCCCAATTTCGCCATCATTCTCGAACCCGGAAAATGGCGCCTGAACGAAGAGCAAAGCCCGGAACCGATTTCCAGCCGCAGAACTTGCCCCTGCGCGCCGCCAAGCTTCCGGAGTGATTCGGCGGTTCTTTCAGCGGGGAATCCAGTCGACCCCGCGGACTCACGTGACTCTCGATCGGCATCCGCCAGATTCCATTCGCGCGGACCTACCCGGCTCTTGATTGCAGCAGGAGCTTGAAGGCGCGGCCGAAGTGTTCGGGGTGGATCAGCGAGCTCAATTGCCGGTAGCGCATTGGGGTCCAAAGCGGAAATCCTGATGGATCACGTTCGATCTTTTCGAGAATCGTTTTGATGAAGATGCCTTGGTGAACGAATTCGTCCGTCTTGAGCCCGGCACTTTCGCCGGCCGCAATGAGCAATGAGAAGTTCACATGGGCGGTGATGTCCTGCTCGCCGACCGCGTCGAGAAGGTTTGTGTTTAGATGATGCCGGGAATAGGCGCGAAGCGTGCCGCGGGAGCGGTGTGGCTGAAGAAAGTCGTCCTGAAGCAGCCCATAATCGACGGTGCAAAGCCAGCCGCTTTGGAGCGCATGAGCAGCGCGTAACCACCAGGAAACGGCTTCCGGAGAAAGCTCGATTGTGAACTGATCGGGCAGAACATTAAGAATTTCTGGAGGCAAGCGCCGGAGAAGTTTCCGTGCGTTGCTATTCTCACCGGCTTCGCCCAAAGGTTTCCACTCCAAGCTGCCATTTAGACTGGCGATGCCCCATTCGGTCCAGCGGTGGGTCACGGTTTGCCAGCGAAAGACATGGATCGGCATCGCATCCAGCAGTTCGTTCGAGAAGCAAATTCCGTTGAACTCCCCAGTCTCTTCCCAGTTTTTGGCCCAACGAACTTTTCCCTTGAATTTAGTCAGGCATTCGAATTGGCGTCGGGCGCGAGTGGTGGATGGCTCGATGATGACATATTCGATCCGCTTAAAAATTTCCTTTTGATATTCTGCGAGGTACTCCATGAGATCGCGTGTGAGCTGGCCATCATGCGCTCCGGCCTCAATGAGAGATAGAGCCGGCGCGTCAAGCCGGGCGAGCCGTTGGGAAAATTCGTAACCGAGGAGTTCGCCATAAAGAGTGCCGACACTGACACTGGTATAAAAATCCCCCGTCCGGCCGGTTTGCTTGAGAAGGCGTTCGTAGTAGCCGTAATCAGGATGATACAACGCGAGTTCCATAAAACGGGCGAAGCTGATTGGCCCATCCTTCTCGATCTCACGGCGTATGATTTCTTCGAGTGGAGTCACGTGGTTTCCGCGCATATTAGATTGCCCGGCTGGAGCACGCCAACTACGATTCTTCTGCATCATGACATCACAAAGTGCAAGCGGGGCCAATCTCCGGGACGTCCGGGCCGATCAGCGCGCAACCGATCAATTGCGTCCGATTCGTTTCATTAACCACATCGCTCCCTATGCGGCGGGATCCACCCTTATTGAATGGGGCCAGACACGCGTGATTTGCGGGGTTACCATCGAAGAAACAGTGCCGCGGTGGATGAAAGAGCAGAACGTCACGGGCGGCTGGATCACGGCGGAATATTCGATGCTGCCGTATTCGACGTTGCAACGAAAGCAGCGTGATATCAATAAAGGAAAGATTGACGGACGCTCGCAGGAAATTCAGCGTTTGATCGGCCGCGCGATGCGCTCAGCGGTGGACCTTGAAAAAATGGGACCACGCACGATTTGGGTGGATTGCGACGTTTTGCAAGCGGACGGCGGAACGCGCACGGCAGCGATCACCGGCAGTTTCGCGGCGCTGAATCTCGCGATTAGAAAACTGCGCAAAGAAGGAAAACTCATCGCGGACCCGATTGTCAATGGAATCGCCGCCGTGAGTGTGGGAATCATCAACGGAGAACCGATGCTCGATTTGTGCTACACCGAAGACGTCGCCGCGACGGTGGATATGAACGTCGTGATGACCGCGAGTGGCGAATTCATCGAGCTTCAGGGAACGGGTGAAGAAGCCACTTTCACCGAACAGCAATTAGCTTCGATGGTTCACCTCGCCAAAAAAGGCATCCGCGAATTGCTGGAACTTCAACAAGCCGCGATTCTGGCCGATTAAGCTGATCGACACAGCTCACCGGCTCCGGCAGAAATAGGCATATCTTAGCTAAGCTAGGGCGGAATGTCCGGTCTCAACGGCGGATGGCGTGAAAGGCGTACGTTGCCTGGACATCTCGGGAATGCCGCGCGGAAGCAGGTTAACCGCGCCTGTTTTATCCGGGCTCCAGAAATTTGCATCGAAGTCAACTCGCCAAGCAACTGGAAGAAGAAATGCGTGAAAAGATGGCGCTCTATTTCGAGGCCGGAGCAAAGGAAGTTTGGGTTTGTGGGGATTTTGGCACGATGAGTTTCTTTGGGCCACGCGGCGCGGTTCTTTCAAAATCGACACTTTGCGCCGATTTTCCGGGCGGGATCGACCTCAGTAGCTCCGGACTTTAAGTCTCGCGACGCGAGTGAACGCATTGTCATTCGAAACCAGCGGCTCGCCATAGTATCGAGCGATGCCAGCAATCCAATTGTCGTTCTCGCCCAGTCGCCGGCCGATCTGAATCAATTCGCGATCCACGCGAGAGCATTCGTAAGCGCATTCTGGGGTAATGCGGATCACGGGGAACCTGCGGAGATACTCCCGAGCATCTCGCGGGTTATCGAAACCGGTCGCGAATTCGCCGAGGGAAATGATCGTGATGCGCAGAACCGCCGCCCGGTTCCGGCCCAGAAATTCTGAAGCCGACCCCGGCAACCCCTTGGCCTGTTCTTCGTAGAGGTCAATCAGGAAGGTCGTATCGGCGATCATGTGGAGGCAGGACGGCGGGAACGGCGCCCCCGGCCTTTTTTAAACTCTTGCAGCACCATGGGATTGGCCTTATAAGGAACAGGCTCTTCCCTGAAGCTGTCGAGCAACTCTCCGGCGGTTTCGCAAGGAGGTCTGTCCACGTGCTCCAGGATCACCTCCGAAAAGCTCTGGCCCGGCTTCTTCAACGCCGCCAATCTCTCGTGTGCTTCGACCGAGATGGTAATGTTGATACTTGCCATACGTGCACGAACAATACACGATTAAAAAACGGCTGCAAGCCTTTTTTCAAATTTCGGTAAATCACCTTCGCGCACGCGTTAAATGAATCTAATCCAGAAGTTAAAGATAGTTGACTTCCCCTCTCCGCGCACGAGAGTCGGGCATGATAGCTACCGGAATACCTCGCCCGCAGTTGGCCGCTTCTCGGAGAGTCTCGATCGAGGCCGCGTTTACTTTAATCGAACTGCTGGTCGTGATTGCGATTATCGCTCTCCTGGCCTCGCTTTTATTGCCAGCCTTGAGCAGCGCCCAAGCTTCCGCCCGGTCGCTGCGCTGCAAAGCCAATGAGAAGCAGATGGGCCTGGCGCTGAGCATGTACGCGGCGGACACTCACTTTTATCCTCACATGCTCTTCGCAGGACGGTTGGATTCGACTCCCGTTGAACGGACCACCACTTTCTGGTTTGATTGCCTTGGGACCTATTTAGCGCGCCCGGTGTGGGGCGAGGGAGTCTTCAAATGCCCAGGCTACAAATGGAGAGTGAGCGTTCAGGCGAACGCGCCCGGCGGAAGCTACAGTTATAACGCTCATGGGGTTGGGCTTTCGCGTGAAGGAGATCCGCCGGTTTGCTTCGGCCTGGGCGAGACCTTTGACCCGCGGGGAGGAGATTGGTCGCGAATCCCTCCGGTCAGCGAAGACAGAATCATAGCGCCCTCCGATATGTATGCGCTCGGCGACGCCCAGATTGAATATTGGAATGACCTCCGATGGACCATGGGCGAACTTAGTTTCGTGGGTGGGATTGAAGAAAAATTGGTGCAAATGTCTCATCGCAACATTCACAACATGCTCTTCGTTGATGGGCATGTCGAAAGTGTGAAAAAACCGGACCTGACGAAGCCCGAACCGGCTTTTGGGAGACGGTGGAGCAATACTGATTTGGACTACATGGATGGTCCACCTGGGAAATGAGGGGGCCGAGGTCCCGATCCTTGCAGTCATACCGGATCGGTGAGCTGCATTTTAAAAAAACGAAATTCCTTACGTCGTCTCCGTTTTGAGTCACATCTTGCCCACGAGCCGATCCAGCTTGTCTCGATAGCTCCGGCTGAGGGTAACTTTGGCGCCGGTTTTGAGGAGGACGGTATATTCGCCGTGGAACATCGGTTGGAGTTCCTGGATGCGCTCGAGATTGACGATCGTGGATCGACTAACGCGCATGAATCGCTCGGGCGGAAGTCGCGACTCAATCGAGTTCATCGTTTCACGCATCATGTGGGATTCTTTGCCGACGTGCAGGCTCACGTAATTGTCCGCCGCCTCGATCCAGTCAATGTCATTCACCTTGATCAGCAAAACGCGGCCATCCGTTTTCACCACGAGGCGCTCGGCTTTGGTCGCGGGCCTGACTTCTTCAAGAACCTCGTTAACGCCGTCCTGCAGTCCTGGCCGTTGCGCGCGGACTTTTTCCACGGCGCGCTGCAGTGCCGTCTGAAACCGTTCGCGATCGAAAGGCTTCAGGAGATAATCGATGGCATGAACGTCGAAGGCCTTGAGCGCGAATTTATCGTGCGCTGTGACGAAAACCACGTTCGGCCGCTTTTCACCCAGCGCGCGCAGGACTTCAAAGCCGTCGAGTTCGGGCATTTGCACATCGAGAAACACCAAATCCGGTTTGATTTTCTCGATCAGCGCCACCGCGGAACGTCCATCGGCGGCCTCGCCGACAACATCAATCTCGGTTTCGCGCGCGAGGAGGCCGCGCAGGCGGTCTCGCGCCAGCTCTTCATCATCGACAATCAACGTTCGAATCTTCTCGGGCATCGTCACTGGTGAAACGGAATTATCACTCTCGCGAGCAAACCTCCAGACTCGACGTTTTGCAATTCAAACTTCTGGTCCGGGCCATAGAGCTGCTGCAATCGGCTTCGCGTATTCGAAATTCCAATCCCTTCGCGCTTCGGGCCCTCTCTGGGCAGACCGCCGCCGTTGTCCTGCACTTCGAGCCGCAAATGTCCGTTCTGCTGCTCCGCACGCAGGATGATTTTGCCTGGCCGCGCGTGACGCTCGATCCCGTGGCGGATGGCGTTCTCGACCAGCGGCTGCAACACCAGGTTTGGCACGAGCGCTTTCAAAGTCTCGGGAGCGATGTTCATCTCGATGTTGAGCCGCTCACGAAAGCGGGTCTTTTCGATTTCCAGATAGCGGCTGAGAAAATCCAATTCCTGGCTCAGAGGCACTTCATGCGCTTCCGTATTGTCGAGCGCCAGGCGCAACAACTCGCTCAACTTCATCACCATCCGGTCTGCCGCCTCGACATCCTTGTGCATGAGTGCCGAAATCGTGTGCAGGGTATTAAACAGGAAATGAGGGTTCATCTGGCTCTGGAGCGATTGCAGCTTCGCCTGCGTCAGGCGTTTCTCCAATTCCGAGGCGCGCAATTCCCGTTCATGGAACTTCTCATAATAATCAAACGCGTGGCAGACGGAAAGAATCACCCAATAAACCCAGATGTTGTATTGGAAAGTTTTGCTCAGGACCGAAAAGGCCCGCGCGAACGGGAGCGCCACGCTCGGTTCGATCATCGTTTGCACTTCCAACACCAGTGCGCGCAGAACGATGTACACAAATGAAAAGAGCAGGCTATAAATCAAATGCACGAAGGCGACCCTTCCCCACGTGCGGCGTTCGAAGGGAAACGCCCGCGCGAGCTTCACCACCGGGATCGAGAGAAGAGCGAAGACATACCAATCCCCAAGCGAAAACGCCACTGCCTCCC
>DASYTB010000154.1:0-6964 GCA_036002705.1 Verrucomicrobiia bacterium | reverse complement strand
ACGCAACTCCTTCATGTCCACCTGCACCACGGCGTAATTCCCTGGCGCTCGATCGGGTGTTTGGCCGCGCGTCACATGAGTTATCCGGAATGTTTGGCTGCGAACCACTGTGCCTAACTCCTCAATCGTGTAGTCCGCCTTTTTGACTTTCACGCCGAGGCTCAGTTGCGGCAGGAGGATCTCGCCCAGAATACTCCGATCCCCCGGATCGAGCCGCGCTTCGAACCGTCCGACCCAGAACACGAGCTGCTTGGTCGAAATGATCCGTTCTATTTCGCTTTCATCCAATTGCCAGCGATAGAGGTGGCGGACGATCTCGAACAGGTAATGCCGGTCTAGCAGTTCCTCGGGCGGGGCCGAGCCTGCTGCTTCGACGTGCGCCGTCCGGCAGGCCGGCAGAAAAGCAAGGAGCACCAGGCACCCGATGTAGGCGAATAGTTTCAAAGTTTCATTTCGGTGTTTTTTTTAAGGTAAAGAAGCGATTGCCTCCCAACGAGCCGTCCTGGCTGTCGGGAATCGATACGAAATTGCCTCCGGGATGATACGAATCGACATCGGTCATCCAGGAATAAGCGCGGCCAGTTACGGGAACGGACCCAACCCGGGTCAGGGAGGCGTAGCGATCGGCCCCGTCGATCCCCTCTTTAATGTAAGTCCGAGCCAACCCCTGGCCATAATTCAGCAGCCTCGCAAACCGGCCGGGCTTGCCGCCACTGTTCGCCAGCTTGATCAGGTAATTCAACCGGTCCTCGACTCGGGAAGCCGTCACAAACTGACCCGCCGGGTTTCGATAGAAACCTTCGCATTGGCGCTTTTCATCTGCCCCGCAAATCACATCGATAATATCCTTCGCCCGAAGCCCCGCGAGGTGCTCCTGACGATACCCGGCAGGCGTAAACCGAAGGCGCGAATGGAGCACCCAGAGGATCTGTAACATCGCCGTCTGCGTCTCTTCTTCGCTGATATAGGCCCTCTCGCCGGGAAAAGGCACCTCGTTGATGAGCAAGCGCGCGAGATAGCCGGAGGCTGTAGTGGGCGGATCGATCTGAACGAAATCGGAACCGGTTTGCGCGGAGGCGGTGCCGGCCGCGAAAGCTGCAAGGAGACAACAGATTAATACGAGTCGCGGCGGGAACAGCAACGGCCTTTCTCTTTCCATGCGCTCCCACAAGATCATGAACCGTCACTCTTTTTAGTCCGCGCCTGCTGCTTTCGCTCAGCGGTCGGCGCCTTTTCGGGCGTGGGCGCGTTATCGAACTCGAGCGCCGCAGCCTCCTTGCCGAGATCGAGAACTTGTTCCGCCGAGGTCGTGGCAAACAGGTGCATCGCGCGTGCGATCACTCCCGTCCATCCAGTTTGATGACTTGCTCCCAAACCCGTTCCATGATCGCCGTGAAAAAATTCGTAAAACTGAATGTTATCGCGCCAGTAGGGATCGTTCTGAAGAGTTTCCACGCTGCCATTCACGGGGCGGCGACCTTGGTCGTCTTTCAGGAAAATGAAAGACAGGCGGCGGGAAAGTTCCTCAGCGACCTGGTATAAATTCATTTGCCGCCCCGATCCGGTTGGACATTCGATGGTAAAATCGTTGCCGTAATAAGCATAATACTGCAGGAGCGAGCGAATGATCAGCGCATTGACCGGCATCCAAATTGGTCCGCGCCAATTCGAGTTGCCTCCAAACATCCCGGTGTCGGACTCGCCGGGCAGATAGTCCACGCGGTATTCCCTGTCGCCAACCCTAAAGCCGTAGGGATGCTCGGCGTGATAACGCGAGACGGATCGAAGGCCGTATGGACTCAGAAACTCATTTTCATCCAGCATTATCGCGAGCACGCGGCGGAGTTTCTTTTCGTCGAGAATCGCGCCCAATCTGCGTCCGGCATAACCGGGCTTCGCCGGATCATGAATGAAGTTCACCAACTCGGGACGCGCCTCGAGGAAACCCTTCAAACGCTTCATGACTTCCGGATATCTCTTCGAAAACTCCCCTTCGAAAACAGTGACCGCGCAAAGGGGCAGAAGGCCCACCATCGACCGAACCTTGAGGCGGTGCGCCTCGCCATTAGGTGTTCGCAGCACGTCGTAAAAAAATCCATCCTCTTCATCCCACATCCCGGTCTTGCCGCCCGACTTCACCGTGGCTGAGGCGATCGAGATGAAATGCTGGACGAACTTCACGGCCATATCGGTATAGCCGGGGTCATGCAGGGCAAGCTCGACGGCGATTTCGAGCATATTGAGACTGAAAAGCGCCATCCAGGCCGTGCCGTCCGCCTGTTCCAGATATCCGCCCGTTGGCAGCGGTGAACTGCGATCAAAAACACCAATATTATCGAGGCCAAGAAAACCGCCCTCGAAAGTATTTTTGCCCGCGCGATCTTTACGATTGAGCCACCAGGTGAAATTCAGGAGCAACTTCTGGAAACTTCGCTCGAGCCAGGTGATATCGCCCTGCCCAGTCCGATTTTTTTCGAGGCGGTAAGTAAAAATCGAGGCCCAGGCGTGGACGGGCGGATTGACGTCCCCGAAATTCCATTCGTAGGCGGGAATCTGTCCGTTCGGATGGAGATATGTCTCCTTTAGCATCAGATCCAGCTGCTGTTTCCCGAAATCGATATCGACCAGCGTGAGCGGCAGAACGTGGAAGGCGAGGTCCCACGCGGCATACCACGGGTACTCCCACTTGTCCGGCATCGAGATTACGTCCGCGTTGTACATGTGGTGCCAATGTTCATTGCGCGGCGGCGTTTTTCCGTCTGGCAGGTAGGGATCGCAGCCGCGCTCTTCGAGCCAGCGGTTGACATCGAAGTAATAGTATTGCTTGGACCAAAGCATTCCGGCCAAAGCCTGGCGCATGACGTTGGCGGCGTCTGGATCGAGAGATCGTGGAATAACTCCGGCGTAAAACTCGTCCGCCTCCTCGCGCCGCGCTTGTATTACCTTATCAAACTGCCGTCCGAAAATAAAACCGCCTTGTTTAGTCGCTTCGTCAGATGCCCCGGGCCGAACTGTTGTCAGGCGAAGGCGAACCACCTCGGATTTACCCGCCGCGACGGTCAGATGATAATGAGCCGCGGCTTTCGTGCCTTTCAGTGCTGGATTAACGGCGTTCGTTTCCCCGTGGATAAGGTATCCATTAATTCCATCCTTGACGAACGGCGTGCAATTTTCACTGCCGAAGAGCCGTTTCGCATTCGTTTCATTTTCGGTGAAAAGCAGGGACGGCTTCCCGTCGCAATGGAGATAGTACTCACCCAGGTCGGCTTCGACAGCGCGAACGACAGCGGACGGAGCGGCAATAGATTCCAGGCTCGGTCGAGGGCAGTCCTCCCCCCACGACCAGCGGTTTCGGAACCAGAGCGTCGGCAGGAGGTGAATCGCAGCCGGTTCGGGGCCGCGATTGTGCACGGTAATAGCGACGAGAATTTCGTCCGGCGATTGCTTGGCGTATTCCACGAAAACGTCGAAATAGCGGTTCTCATTGAAAACGCCCGTATCGATCAGTTCGTACTCAGGTTCATTGCGGTTACGCAGACGATTGCCCACCACCAGATCATCATAAGGGTAGGCGGCCTGCGGATACTTATAGAGATATTTCAGGTAAGAATGGGTCGGAGTGCTGTCGAGATAGTAATAGTACTCCTTTACGTCTTCGCCATGATTGCCTTCGCTGTTCGTCAGTCCGAACAACCGTTCCTTGAGGATCGGATCCTTGCCATTCCAAAGAGCCAGCGCGAAGCAAAGCCGCTGGCGGTCGTCGCAAATGCCGGCCAGGCCATCTTCGCCCCAATGATAAGTCCGCGAACGGGCCTGATCATGGCTGAAATAGTCCCAGGCATTGCCGTTCTCGCTGTAGTCCTCCCGCACCGTGCCCCACTGGCGTTCACTCAAGTAAGGTCCCCATTTGCGCCACGGCACATTTTGCGCCCGTGCTTCCTCAAGGCGGCGTTGTTCGACGTTCATGCGATCAAACGTTATCCCCTTCGGTCGAGCTCCCTTTGACGGCAACGGGTCCTTTTTCGCCCCATTTCCAACCGAGCACGAACGGATGATCCTCACCCCGCTCGTTGATGTATTGGCGATGCTCAATCAAAGCATTTCGGATGGCCTGTTTCGCGTAGGCGGCGCGCGAACCGAGTTGGGGGAGACGGTCGATCACATCCTGCACGAGGTGAAAGCGATCCATTTCATTGAGCACAACCATGTCGAAGGGAGTGGTCGTGGTGCCTTCCTCCTTGTAGCCGCGCACGTGAATGTTGCCATGATTCGTGCGGCGGTAGGTCAGGCGATGGATCAACCACGGATAGCCGTGAAATGCGAAAATGACTGGCTTGTCTTTGGTAAAGAGAGTATCAAAGTCATGGTCACTCAAGCCATGCGGATGCTCTTTCTCCGGCTGAAGCTTCATCAGATTAACGACGTTGATCACGCGCACCTTGAGTTCCGGCAGATGGCGTCGCAAGAGATCCACGGCGGCTAGAGTCTCGAGCGTGGGAACATCGCCGCAGCAAGCCATAACCACATCCGGCTCGCTTCCTTTGTCGTTGCTCGCCCACTCCCAAATACTCGCCCCGGCGGCACAATGCTTAATCGCCTCGTCCATTGTCAGCCAGACTGGGGCGGGTTGTTTGCCCGCGACAACCACGTTGATATAGTTGCGGCTGCGCAGACAATGGTCCGTCACGGAGAGGAGACAGTTCGCGTCGGGCGGAAGATAAACCCGAACGACTTCCGCTTTCTTGTTCACGACATGATCGAGGAAACCAGGGTCCTGGTGCGAAAAGCCATTGTGATCCTGCCGCCAGACGTGCGAGGAAAGGAGATAATTGAGCGAGGCAATGGGACGGCGCCAGGGAATGTGATTGCAAACCTTCAGCCATTTGGCGTGTTGGTTGAACATCGAGTCGATGATGTGAATGAACGCCTCGTAACAGGAAAAGAAGCCGTGGCGACCGCTGAGCAAATAACCTTCCAGCCAGCCCTGGCATTGGTGTTCGCTGAGCATTTCCATCACTCGGCCATCTGGCGCGAGGTGGTCGTCATAAGGGAAGGTCTCCGCCATCCAGGCGCGGTTCGTCACTTCCATCGCATCCTGCCAGCGATTCGAATTGTTCTCGTCGGGACTGAAGAGCCGGAAGTTCTTGCTCTCCATGTTCAGCTTCATCGTATCCCGAAGGAACTTGCCCATCGCGCGGGTCGCCTCGGCATTGACCCCGCCGGGTTTCTTGATTTCGATGGCGTATTTGCGAAAGTCCGGCAGCCGCAGATCTCGAAGCAGAAGACCGCCGTTGGCATGCGGATTCGCGCTCATGCGGCGCTCGCGTTTTGGCGCGAGCTCGGCGATTTCCGGCTTAAAACGGCCGTTCTTATCAAAGAGTTCCTCGGGCTTATAACTCTTCATCCATTGTTCGAGGATTTTGACGTGCTCGGGTTTCTCGTGCATCTCGCCCATCGGCACCTGGTGCGAACGCCACGAGTCTTCCGCGCGTTTGCCATCAATTTCCTTCGGACAGGTCCAGCCTTTGGGCGAACGGAGAATAATCATCGGCCAGCGCGGGCGCTCGGCGCTGCCGTCGGTCCGCGCGATCTTTTGCACGCGCCGGATTTCATCCATGGCCTGATCCAAGGCTGCGGCCATGAGCCGGTGCATCTTTGCCGGCTCGTGACCTTCGACAAAGATCGGTGTGTAACCATAGCCGCGAAAAAGCTGATCCAGCTCTTCGTGGCTGATCCGCGCCAAAACACAGGGATTGGCGATCTTATATCCGTTTAAGTGCAGGATCGGCAGGACCGCGCCATCCGTCGCCGGATTCAAAAATTTATTCGAGTGCCAGCTTGTCGCGAGCGGGCCGGTTTCGGCCTCGCCATCACCCACGACGGCGGCGACGATCAGGTCAGGATTGTCATAGGCAGCCCCAAACGCATGGCTCAGCGCATATCCCAATTCGCCGCCTTCGTGAATGGAACCCGGTGTTTCCGGCGCGACGTGGCTGGGAATGCCACCGGGAAACGAGAATTGTTTAAACAAGTTCTTCATCCCCTCCTCATCCTGCGAGATGTTTGGATAAACCTCGCTATAGGTCCCTTCGAGCCATGTGTTGGCCACGATGCCCGGCCCTCCGTGCCCCGGCCCGATGATGTAAATCATGTTCAGGTCCCGCTCCTTGATCACGCGGTTAAGGTGCACATAGATAAAATTCAGGCCGGGCGTCGTGCCCCAATGCCCCACCAGGCGCGGCTTGATATGCTCCTTCTTGAGTGGCTCTCGAAGAAGCGGGTTGTCGTAGAGGTAGGTCTGCCCCACCGAGAGGTAGTTTGCCGCGCGCCACCACGCATCCATCTTCCTGAGAAGATCCGCGTCGAGTGAACCATTTGTGGCTGCGGCTGCGGCTTCCGCCTGCGCAAGGATTCGTCGAGAGCGTTCAAATTTTTTCAGCGGCGGTTGATTGATCCCAACGGGAAATTTTGCGATGGACATGTGTTGTTTCCTTTCGTCGTCAATCCTCACACCGTATGGTCTTGAAAGATGCTGGCAGAATTGACAGGCCGATGATTATTGCGAGCACAACCAGGCGAAGATTTCGATAACGATTCGCCACACAATCTTTCGAATCTCCGGGTGCCGGAAAAACGGGGCACCGGCTCGAGCCAAGGTCGCACGCCACGATTATCGGGGGACAAAGATGAAGCGCGGTTCTGCGGTGAGCCGAATGGGCCAGCTTCACATCAAGTGAAGCTGGCCTGATCGGAAAGAAGCCTGGAGCGCTGCTCACTCGAGCTGCACGACGCGGTAGAAGGCGCTCTTACCACTACGAGCAATGCCTGTCTTCTCGGCCGTTTCGGCAGTGGCCTGGATTTCGCCCGGCAGAGCTTGCCATTGCGAGCCAAGATCGTTCACCTTCGAATCCACACGGTAAAAGCGGCCCGGAATCGCAGTCCAGGTCAGACCAACGCTCCCCCC
>DASYTB010000153.1:0-12169 GCA_036002705.1 Verrucomicrobiia bacterium | reverse complement strand
AAATAGTTAAGGAACGCCATTGGCCGTTGGTGACGTGCCTACTCCTTCAGAAAGCGCTCCTGGAGCTTGACCATGTCTTTGCGCATCGTGGCAAAATCGAGACGCTCTGGAAGAAAGAATCCGGTCCAGGTGGAGCGATGTTTAATTTTGTTGAGCGTCTCGAAAAACGGCAGCACCCCTTCGATCATGCAGCCTGCGCTCATCGCGTGTCGCACGGCCCAGCGATAGGATTCATCCCACTCTTCACGGGTTAGAAAGCTATTAATTGCCATGGGAGCACCGGAGGAGTTTTCGAGCATCGGTGCGTACTTTTGATAATGGCCGAGGTAAAGGTGAGCCAGGTTAATGCAGATGATTGTGGCGACGATTGAATTAAAATTGCTCTGTTGTTCATTGAGCATGTCCTCAGTCCAAAAGGCTGGGCTATTTGCATCCGGCAACGAAGGAAGATGATTTTCGTCTCGCTGAACTGATTCCAGATATCGACGCAGGTAGCCTCTGCGTTTTTGGTCTATGGCCTCGGCGTGGGCCAACTGGTTCACAAAATCAACAAATCCCGTGGAAATGAGAATTGGCGGAGTTGCCAGAACGGTCTGTGATCGTCCGGATCGTCCGATTTGCCAGATCGGTCGGATCGATGGGCGCGCGGAGGTTTCCACGGAAATCAATTCAGGAGGGACGAACGCCTTTTCCGAGGGGGAGAGAGATTGATACAGATCGCGGCTAAGAGCCAGAATCGTGGATATACCGGTATTGTAAGGGCGCGGATCGGCTCCGCTTGCGGCGAACAGGGCCGAAAATGAGGCCGCGAGCAAATGAATTTGAATTCCCCATTTTAGAATGTTTGTCCTCACAGAGAGGAATACGCGGCGGATGGCTCCTTTCTTTCACCTTTAGTGACCAAATAAACCCACTTATTTGCAGAGTCCCGGCGGTAAGCTCTGGTCCGAGGCGGAAGCAGATCATAACCGCTTTCCTGTTTGAACCGCCATCTGGTGAAACCGTCCTCCTCTCAAGCGACGCGGGAACAAACCGGCCCGCCTCCCATCTCAATTTCGCTTTTTGTTCCCGTGAGCGAGTGGTGGCTATGGGCATTTGATGATGTCCGGACTGGCGCCGAAAAGCATAGATTCGTACTCGCTTCGACTGAGCCGCGAGTCGGATTTCCTTAATCTCGACGGGACACCTCGTTTCGAGGTGCCGCCTGAACGTCAGCAATTCTATCGTGCGCGCAGGATGTTGCCTTAGACGCCGTCGATACTGAACAGGTCTTCTTCCTGCTGGCCAAATGGCTCCAGTGACGAAATATTGGTCATTGCTTTGTCATTGGCCGTTTGTCATTTGTCATTTGCCTGATGCGTCTGTTGGACCGTTATCTCTTGCGCGAATTGTGCGTGCCGCTTGTTTATTGTCTGGTTGGCTTCCTCATTTTCTGGGTTTCCTTCGATCTGTTTGCCGACCTGGACGATTTCCAAAAGGCGGGGCTGAGCGCGGCTGAGATCACCCGGTATTACCTGGTTCGGCTGCCGGACCTGCTCGTGACGGTGCTGCCGGTCGCGCTGCTTCTCGCGCTCCTTTACGCGCTCACCAAACATGGCCGCCACAATGAGATTATCGCGATGCGCGCCGCTGGCCTCAGTCTCGTCCGGATCAGCGTTCCTTACCTGCTGATTGGTTCCCTGCTGAGCCTCGCGCTGTTTTATCTGAATGAGGAACTCGTTCCCAGCGGCGCCGAACGGGCCGAAGTCATCAAGCGAGGCAGGGCCGCTGCCGAGGCGCAAAGCCATTGGTTAAACCGCGTTGATTTTCGGAATGCGAGTGAAAGGCGAATCTGGAACATGTCCCAGTTCAACACCGAAACCTTCGAGATGATCGAACCTCACGTGGAATGGTGGCTCACCAATGGCACTCGCAAGCAGTTGATCGCCAAGCGCGGCGGGCGGACGAATGATCAATGGATTTTTTATGATGTCGAGTTTTTCAGTTATGAAACGAACGTTGATTTCGAGAAACTCGGTTCCCGGCCCATCCGGACAAACATGATGACCGTTCCCGAACTCACCGAGAAACCGAAGGAGATCAAGTTGCAGTTGCGTTTTCAGCGGATGAACGCCATGGATGCGGCGAAACGAACGCAACTCTCGCTTTCTGAAATTAGATACCTGCGAAAACATCTTGAATTGAACCGGCGCGACCAGGCGCTCCTGGAAACCCAATATCAAGCCCGCCTCGCCCAGCCGTGGACTTGCCTGGTCGTGGTGCTCGTTGCGCTGCCTTTTGGCGCGAGCGCGACTTCCCGGCGCAATGTTTTCGTGGGGGTGGCGAGCAGCATCTTTATTGTCTTTGTTTATTTTGTTGTGCTGCGGTTGGGTCTCGCGCTCGGCACGGGCGGATTTGTCCCGCCCTGGCTGGCTGCCTGGGCGCCCAATGTATTGTTTGCCGGGACGGGGGTGGCGATGGCCTGGAAAGCCAGTTGAGGGATGAGCGAGGGAGATTTCAATCACTTGGATTTCGAGGAGCTCAAGCGGCGCTATGAGCGGCTGCACCTGCTCTATGAAGTGAACAATGTGATTCACTCGACGCTCGAACCCGAACGCGCGCTCCAATTGATTATTACCGAAGCAGTCCGCCTGCTGCGGGCGAGCAGCGGTTCGGTGGTGCTGATTAATCCGACGAACAATTTTCTCGAGATCGAAGCCGCCGTTGGACTCCCGGCGGAAAGCAAAACGCTTCGGCTGAAAGTGGGGGAGGGGATTACCGGCTGGGTGGCGCGCATGGGCAAAGCCGCGCGCGTCGGCGATGTTTCGGCCGACCCGAGATATATTGTCGCGAAAGACAATGTCTGTTCCGAGCTGGCTGTTCCGCTCGAAGTCGGCGGTGAAGTCCGCGGGGTTCTCAATGTCGATTCGGAACGCTTGAATGCTTTCTCGCCGGACGACGAGCAACTCCTGCGCGATTTGGCGGCGCAGGCGGCGCAAGTCATCCAGAATACCTGGCTCTACGAGCAACTCCGCCAGAAGGCGCGTTTGTTCGAAACGCTGGTCAAGGTCAGCCAAACCATCAATTCCACGCTGAATCTCGATGACGCGCTCAATGTGATCACGCGCGAAGCATGCCATTTGATGGGTGCCAAGCTCTGCTCCCTGCTCATGCTGGATGCCGCCCGCGAGTGGCTGGAACTCCGCGCGAGTTATGGGGCCGGAGAGGCCTACATTAACAAGCCGAGGCTGGCCGTTGGAGAGAGCTTGCTGGGAACGGTCGTGCGCAGGAAAAAACCGCTGCAGGTCGAAAATGTCCAATTGTCCGCTCGCTACCAGCACATTGAAGTCGCCCGACAGGAAGGATTGGTTTCGTTGCTGAGCGTCCCGCTCCTCTTTGGTGGCAAATCCATCGGCACGCTGAGCGTGTACATGCCTTCACTGCACAGCTTCTCCAATGAGGAAATTCGTATTCTTTCCGCGCTCGCGGAATTTTCCGGGATCGCCATCGAGAAGGCGCGCCTGTACGAGCGCCTTGTGGATATTGAGGATCAATTGCGGCAAAATGAGAAATTGTCCGCCATCGGCCTGCTCGCCGCCGAGGTCGCCCACGAAATTCGCAATCCGCTCACCGTCATCAAAATGCTTTTTCACTCGCTGGATTTGCAGTTCGCGCCGGACGATCCGCGCGCTCGCGATCTGGAGGTGATGCGCGCCCGGATCGATCACCTCAACAAAACCGTCGAGCAAATCCTCAGCTTCGCCCGCACCGCCGATCCCTCGCTCGCGAGCATCAGTTTGAATGCCGTCATTGAAGATCTCGCGCTGCTCATCCGGCATAAACTCAAAAACCAGGGCATCAAATTCGTCTCGGACCTCCATCCCGAGTTGCCTTCGGTCCTCGCCGATGCCGCCCAGCTCAGCCAGGCCTTTCTGAACCTGGTGCTCAACTCCGTGGAAGCGATGCCTCATGGCGGCACGCTGACCATTCACACCGCTCCCTTGCGGCGAGGCGTCGAACCGATGACCCATGCCGTCGTCGAACTCACCGACACAGGCTCCGGGATGTCCGAAGAACAACAAGCCAACGCCTTCCGTTCCCTGCTGCACACCACAAAAAAACAGGGCACCGGCATCGGTCTGGCTATCGTCGGAAAAATCATCGAAGCCCATCACGGGCAGATCGAAGTCAAATCCCGGAAAGGCAAGGGCACGACGTTCCGGATTACCTTGCCGCTCGCGGCTCCTCAGTGGTCGAAGGCGTAAATACGGTGACGTTAGCGGCGAGGGTTTTTCGGTGCAGGGCTTTGCTGCTCGTCGGTTACAGGTCGCTGAGGATATGCTCTCCTCGCCGCCTTGCTAAATCGTTCAGGGCAAACGGATCTAAAACTCGCGAAAATATGGGTGATGACGCGCGAAGTCGTTGTTGGGCGGGGCGCCCGTCCTACCCAATACTGCGTGAATCCGCGGGAATCTAGATGCGTTTGCCCTGCCAAATCGTTTTACCAGCGTTGAGCTTTCTCGTAGGATATGGTCGATGGACCTGCAAGAACTTTTGCAAAAACGAGAGCAGATTCTGGCCTTGCCGGTCGATATCGGGCGGAGGGTGTTCGTGTTTTCGGTTCAGTCGCGCGGGGCGAGAACAATTTGCGCAGCGATGTCGATCTGCTCATTCGGCCTCAGCCTGGTTGCTCCCTCTTCGATCTTGGCGGGTTGCTCCAGGATCTGCAAGACCTGCTTGGCTGTCGCGTCGATCTGGCTGTCGAAGATGGCCTGAAACCGATTTCGCGAGCAGGTCTTAAGGGAAGCAATTCCATTATGAAGGCCTTCCGAGAGCGGTTGCTGGATATCCTGGAAGCGATCGGTCGCATCGAGACGGAGAAAGCCAGGGGCAAAGCAACCTTCGATTCGGAGGCTCTTCTTCAAGTCTGGATGGTTACAGCCAGGCAGTAGTTCTGTTTAAAAAATCGAAATAGCCGATAATTTAGATATGCCTCCGCCGAATCTCTGTAGAATTTGCAACAACAAGGTTGCGACCGTTCACCTGACTCAAATCTTCAAAGGCAAAGTCCCCGGAAAAATTGAAGTCAGGGAAATTGATCTTTGTGAGGATTGCGCGAGGAAAAACGGGTTTGATGCCGGAATGAAAGTTCCATTATTAACGGAATCGGCTTGGGAGTTCGCCGTGTCGAAGTATGTGGATGATCCGGAAACCGCATAACCCGCGCTGCCGCCCTACAGCGCCGCGCCTGGCTGATCTGTGGCGCCCGCGTCGGCGTTCTGCATCTTGACCAAAAGCGGAATACTCATCTCGTGCCGGTTGTCGATGGCGACATCGATCGAGTATTGTCCCGGTTGGTCGAACTTGAGTTGCTGGATATTAATGATGAAATTCCGCACGAGGAAATTAGCGTCCGTCGGAATGGATACATCCAGCGGCATATCGATGCTGGGCATGACCAGGCGGCCATCTTCATCCACGAAATTCATTTTGACCTTGTGCGAACCTTCCTCAATCCGGTTGAAGGAAATCCGGAGGGCGATGGAACATTGGGGGTGAATCGCGGGTAACTGGCTGGTGATAATCGTGTCAAAAGTGCCGAGAAGGTTTAACTTTCCGCTATAATCCGTCGCTGCATCGCACAAAACCGCAATTTGTATCGTCATACCCGCATTTCTCCGCCAACTTAAAGACCAGCCGAGGGCTTGCAATGGAAATTCTCCCTTGGAGCGGGAAATCCATGGACTTCCTTTGTGCCGCTTGCCCACAAAACCTCGCAATTCCCGCCTTGACAGCTCGCATTCCGCCGTTAGTGTCACCCGCCAACTTTGGAGAGCCTGCGTGGCATCCGCCGCGGAGAGCCTCCGCAAACAGAGAGGAAGTGATAAGCGCTTGACAGAGATTAAGTTAAAGAAAGGTGAATCCGTAGAAAAGGCCTTGCGACGCCTCAAAAAGAGGATCGATCGTGAAGGAACTTTGCGTGAAGTCCGTAATCATCGCCATTATGAAAAACCGAGCGAACGCCGCCGCCGTAAGATGAAAGTGGCCCGTTTCTCGGCCATGCTGAGCGCCCGCTACGCTGACCTCTAGAATTATTTTTCTGTTTTTCGGAGCCGAGTGGCATTTTTGACGCTGCTCGGCTTTTTTCTTTTCACGAATGCATTCTTTTAGCAGTCTCACCATCCTGATTTTTCCAAAGCGGCAATTTCCTGCTTCAGCATCCCGGCCACCCGATGCTTGACCAGGTAAACTCTGGCCGCATTTGTTCCGAGCGCTGCGGCAACCTGGACAACATTCATTCCGCGCAATGCGTAAAGATCAAAGATCTGAAATTGATCAGGGCTGATCCGGTGCTTTACGCGGTCAATTGCGATCTCTAGCGCGGCCTCCTCCCATTCCCGCTGCCATATCGCGTCGAATTCAGGAAACTGGCCACCTGACAAAGTTGCCGCCGGACTAGGAGATGTCTCCTCCTCGTCGTGGGTTCGTGGTGCGGCATGAGTTGTTATTCGTTTGTTCATTTGATTGATGATCCGCCACCTCGTCAAGCGGAGCATCCAGGTCCGAAAGGAACAAACGCGCGGATCATACACAAACCCGGGAATGTGCTTCGCGACGGAGATGACGGTCTCTTGAAGAATGTCTTCGGCCTCAGCCTCCGTAAGACCCACCCTCCGCGCTACGCCGCAGATGAGGCGCGCGTATGTATCATAAAACCGCTGCCAACTCGATTGATCTTCGAGGTCTCGCAACCGATCCAGCAAACTGGCGCGAGTTGCGATAGAGAGATCATTACTCCGTTGGTCATTCATCGCGGTGATCACCTGTATCTACTCGTATAAACGATCTGACGCGAGAATCTTTCAAGTGGCTGGAAATTTATTCTTCTCGGAATGAAAGATTCCGCCGGATTCACTGTTTGTATGAGTGAGACGAGTCAACCGTTTTAAAAAGTAACGAAATGAAAAACAGGAACTTTATTATTCCAGGAATGGCCGCCTTCGCGGTGGTTTGTCTTGGTGTTTTGCCCGCACTTGCTGCCGAAACCACTTTTACCAAGGTCACCTCGGGACCGGTCTCGAATGATTCTGGCAGTTTTATCGGTTCCGCCTGGGGCGATTTCAACGGAGACGGCCTTCTCGACTTGTTTATCTGTGGTTACAACGAAAAAAATGTCTTCTATCTAAACCAGGGGAGTGGTGTTTTCAAAAAGGTGACAACTGGCGGGCTTGTGGCAAGCGCGGATTTCCATGTCGGTGCCACGGCGGGCGATTTCGACAATGATGGCAATCTCGATCTGGCGGTTTCCGCCGGTGTTGGAGCCGCCTCTGGCCGCCGCGTCACGCTTTATCGTGGCAACGGTGATGGAACATTCAATACGGTCAGAGTGAAGTGCTCCCAAAAAATCCGACCAGTGGCTTAAATAGGAAGCACACTCTAGAAAGGACAGATTCAACTAAGTGGGTCCATATAAAGGGGGGAAGGGAAAAATGCTTAACTGGCTTGGATCGGAACGTGAGATTGGTTCGAACCTGCGAATTCCCTCCAATTCGCGCTCGAAGGGCCGGTCATGCTCGAAGGAAGACCGCCGCATCAACTTCAACGCCACAAACGATCCTGTTACATTGCGCGACAGCCAAACTTCTCCGTAGGCACCCTGGCCAATCCGGCGGATTAACTCATAATCGGAGATATAAGGAATCGCCTCGCCTGGATTGGAAAGCCGTGGGGCCATCAGTTGATTTAATTGCTAATTAAATCAGCAATCCCGAACTTGGACCAGTTCGCAAGTCGAAGTTGAACAGGTTTGTGACTCAACCAAGCTTTGCGCAGAACCAGGTCGATGGCAAGAGTGAGATTCGGCAACGGCCGGGAGCATTTTATTCTCTGATTCGACCCGGCAGGTCGCCAGTCGCTCGCATTTGCTCTACAAAGGAGGTCGGAGCAACTGAAGCAGTGGAAGCAGAGAAAGACGCATCATTTTACTGTTTTTCGAAAACCTGTCGTTTATCTTACGCGCTCGTTCATTTATGTATTCGCTCTCAACGTGTTGGAATTCGCAGCGCCATACGGATGGCCGGGCCATGCTCCAGGAGATTCGAGAGATGGGCTTCGAGTATGCGGAGTTGAGCCACGGCATCCGGATCAGCCTTTTGCCGGGTATTTTCGAGGCGGTGGACGCCGGGGAGATGAAAATCTCGACGCTGCATAATTTCTGTCCTCTGCCCATGGGGATAAATCATGCCGCGCCAAATATTTTTAAGTTCACTTCGGATGACCGTCGCGAGCGGGAAAACGCCTGGCGGCATACTTTGAAAACGCTGGAGACGGCCGAACGGGTCAAGGCGAAGTTGGTGGTTCTGCACATGGGGCAGATCGAGATGCGGGATTACACTGACAAGTTGATCGAAATGGTGGCCGATTCAATGAAGGATTCGCCGAAGTATGAAAAACTCTGCACGGAGGTAATGGAGAAACGCGAGTCGAAGAAGGAACGGTATGTCGAGCTGGCCAACGAAATGTTGAAACGGGCCGAGCAAGAGGCGGCGCGGCGCGGCCTGATGCTGGGCATCGAAAATCGCGAGGCGCTGGAAGAGATCCCTCTCGATTCCGATTTCATGTTCTTTTTTCGCGATTTTCCGGGAAAAACGGTCCGTTATTGGCACGACACAGGACACGCGCAGATCAAACATAATCTCGGCTTTATTGACCACGCGATTCATCTTGAAACCATGGCGGAACATCTCGCTGGTTTTCACCTGCACGATGTCGAATTTCCCGGACGGGACCACTGCGCGCCGGGGACTGGCACCGTGGATTTTGCCGCCTTGCGCCCGTTCGTAAAACCAGAACACATCAAGGTGTTCGAGATGAGCCCTGGCCTCTCGGCGGAACAGGTTCGGGCGGGGATCGATCATCTCAAGAAAATTTGGGGTGAAGAATAACCGCCGGTCGGCGGCTTCGGCAGGTCTGAAGGGTGGTCGTTTCAGAGCTTCTTGAAAGAGCAAAGTACAGGGCGGAAAGTTTGGCGGCTCTCGTGGCGAATCGCGGTATGTGTATTTCTGCTTGCGTGGATCTTCCAGCTTATCTTCTACAACGAAGGGCGGATTGCCTGGCAAGGCGCGGGGCACAACTGGAACGCGCTGACAAAGCTTGGCCGCTTTCAAGTGGCTTGGCTTTACGGTCCTTCCGGACTGCTTGGCACTCTCAAGTTGATGGACCCACAGTATCTTGTGGGCTCCATCGCCCTGATGGGCTTACTGTTATTTGTCGGGGTCCTGCGCTGGCAAATCATTCTGAAGGTTCACGGGCTCGGGCTGCCGCTTTCGAGAAACACGGAAATCTCCATCATCGCGCATTTTTTCAACTCGTTTCTGCTGGGATCGGTGGGCGGCGATCTCTTGAAAGCCTATTATGCCGCGCGCGAGACCCATCATAAAAAAACCGAAGCCGCCGTGACCGTAGCCGTTGACCGAGTCATCGGCCTCTTCTCTCTGCTGCTCGTCGCGTGCCTGATGTTGCTTTTGAATCGGGATTTGATTTCGGTTCTCAACGCCAAACTGAAGATTGTAATCTGGACAATCCTCGCCATGACGGCGGGATGCGGCGGATTCATTTTGGTTTCGTTCTGGGGTGGCGTTTCGAAAGGAATTCCCAAGGCGCGTTACTGGTTGCGGAAGCTGCCGAAAGGCGAGTTGCTCGAGCGCTCAATTGAAGCGTTCCGTGAATTCGGGCGAGATCGAACTTTTTTCCTGCGCGTCCTGCCGGTGGCAATGCTTGGAAACGGAGTTTGTATCCTGCACTTTCTGACGCTAATCTGGGGTTTTCATTTGAAAGTGCCGATCCTCGCCATCGCCGCCATCGTCCCGGTTGTGACGTGCATCTCCACCTTGCCCATTACCCCCAGTGGCCTCGGGGTCCGCGAGAACCTTTACGTTTGGTTTCTCAGCGTGCCAGGCGTTGATGTGCCTCCCGGTCAAGCATTGCTGATTTCTCTGGTCGGCTATGGCACGAGTCTTTTCTGGAGTGCCGTCGGTGGTTTTGTTTACCTCACCGTTCGGGACAAAGAACACCTTCAGGAAATTGCTGCTCAATCGGCGGAGGAAAGGGCCGCATAGAGGTCCCTGTTCAGTCGTTGAGCCGAGCGTGTTGCCCTGACTATTATCCTTTGTCTTCTGCCAGTCTTTCTCGCCGTCGCCGCTGCCATCGGGCAAGGTGATTAGGCTGCCACACATGCGTTCGGCCCAGCTTTTCCAGGACCTCGGGATTGGCAATATTCTCCGGCAATCCGCCTGTGCAGCCTCGAACTACTTCGCGGGCCGCGCGCTCCTGGAGTTCGATTTGGGCTTCTTCGGAATACCAGGCAATATGGTCGCTGATGATCAGCCGTGGATGATTTCTCAGGCGCGAATCGGCGGGTGGAGGTTCGCTTTCGAAAACGTCCAGAGCCGCGCAACTCAAGCGGCCCGTATCCAGCGCCTGGAGCAAATCAGCCCCGGAAACAAGCGGACCTCTCGCCGTGTTGACGAGGATCGCACCCGGCTTCATCAGAGCCAGTGTTTCTGCGCGAATGAGATGACGGGTCTCGGGAAGCAAGGGAACATGCAGGGAAATGTAATCTGATTCGCGAAGGAGTTCATCGAGAGAAACTAACTGGACGTCGAGCGATTCGGCAATGCCGTCGTCGAGATATGGATCACAGGCCAGCAGGCGCAGATTCCAGCCCTGAAATTTCTTCGCGAAGGCTTGGCCGAGCGTTCCAAGGCCGATAATTCCAAGCGTTTTGCTGGCAATGCGAAAAATCGGTTCGCCGCGATGGACATCCCAACCTCCCGCGCGCATTGCCTGGTCGGTGGAGACAATCTTTCGAATGCACGCGAGCAACAGGGCGGCGGCGTGCGCGGAGACCTCGTCCTGGCAATAAACGGGCACATGTCCCACGATGATTCCCGCCGCGGTTGCAGCCGCGAGATCGATATTATCGACCCCAACGCCATAGCGCAGAAGCATTTTGCATTTCTTGAATCCTGCGATCCGCTCGCGAGTCAATTGCAGACGCCGAACCATGATGGCATTAGCATCTGCGCAGCGTCGCAATGTTTCGTCAGTTGGAAGCCCATCGCAGTCGCTAAATTCGCCGCCTGCTTTTTCGATAATCGCCCTTTCGGCATCGGCCGAATTGTATCCGTGCTCGACGAAGACCGCCTTGAAACGCGCCATGTTAATTTCGCTGGGAAAAAGTTTTCGGCAAAGTTCCGCGATCGGTGGCCACCAGCATGCCGGGCTTCACGTTATGCCGGTCGAACCACCCTTGTTTTACCTCCAGGATATATTTCACGCGATCCGTTTCGGAAGGAATGGGAGTTTCATCGCGTGGCTGCATGTTGTGCAGTTCGAGGATTGTTCCCTCAGGATCGATATAAGCGCACGAGAGCGGCAAAAGCGTGTTACGCATCCAAAAGCCGACCTTGTTCGGTTCCCCCGGCATGACAAAGAGCATTCCCTCCATCTCTTCAATGTTGGTGCGCCACATCATCCCCGTCATGATCTGCGGCCACGTATGCGCAATCTCCGTCTTCAGTTCGTTGGTCCCGATCCAAAGCGGGAGAGCGGGAAGTTTCGGTTGAGGATTTCCATGCTCCGCGCGCGGAATCTCGCGTGATTCATCAATGCGCGCAATGTTGGTGGCTGGAGATGGAGCAGGCCGCGGGGCTGCGCTCGAGGTCGCGGGTTTGTCTTCTTTGCATGCAGCAAGGAGCAAACTGGCAAGCGCCAGCGAGGCGCGATGGATTGCAAATCGGCGATAGGGTAGGCTAAAAGCCCCGGCAAAAAACTTGGGTACTAATAATCTCACTTTGCGGCGCTCATTAAATCAAACACTCCTCACCTCGTCTCCTACAATTTGCAAATCAGCTTTTTCATACTCGAGCCTCAACATCGCGCAACCGAGCGTGCTCACCCAGTGTCCCCTAACGAAACGATCATCGATACATTTGCTTTCCGGGCGGAATCCTGCCTTTAGGAGCAATTCTTTGGCTGCGCGATTTCGAGCGTCACAGCTCGCAACGACGCGCCGCGCCCGCAGGCCATCAAAAGCAAAGGCCAACAGGCCGCGAAGCGTTTCCAGGCCGTAACCTTGGCGGTGCCAATCGGGATGAATGATAATCTCAAACTGAACGAGATTGAAATC
>DASYTB010000152.1:0-10396 GCA_036002705.1 Verrucomicrobiia bacterium | reverse complement strand
CTCAAGGTGTCAACGGATCTTTTTGGCAAAAGTTTTTACAAACTGCGACCCGTAAGTAGTAGCATAAAGCTTCCGGTTTGCAAACTGGAAGATGGGATTAGGGAAAAAGGCTCAGTTTTGGTGGTGCGAGGCTCCGCAGCGCCTGCCGACATCGAACCGTATTGAAAGAAAGCTCCACCAAGTCTCGCTCCACCTCGGCGATTGAGGCGTTACGGATTAGGGGCGGTTTATCGCGCGAGGCGACAGCCTTTACGAGCCAAGGATTCGCCGGCCTTCGTCGAGGAAGATGCCTTTGAAATTCATTTCGAGCGCCTGGGCATTCGTGGCCTTCGCCAAAGCTTCTTTTTCAGAGACCTTTCGCTCCTTAACCAGCGTGAAAAGCGCCTGGTTGAAATTCTGCATCCCATCGTCGGTGCCGGTTTCAATCGCGGCGCCAAGCTTATCGAGGCGATTTTCTTCGATCAGCTTTTTGACGGTGCCGCTGTTGATCATGATCTCGATGGCGGGAGTTACGCCTCCGTTGATGGTATTGACCATGCGCTGGCAAATGACGGCCTGCAGCGTTCCGGCAATTTGGCGGCGAACTTGTTCGCGTTCATCGGCCTTAAAGAAATCGAGCACCCGGGTGACGGACTGAGCGGCATTGGTCGTGTGCACCGTCGAGAGGATCAAGTGTCCCGTATCCGCGGCGCTCATCGCGGCCTGAAAACTGATGGCGTCGCGCATTTCACCGATCATGACGATGTCCGGGTCCTGGCGGAGAATGTGTTTGAGCCCATCCTGGAAAGAAAGGGTATCAAGACCGATTTCGCGCTGCTCGATGACACATTGATTGTCTTCAAAGACGAATTCGATGGGGTCTTCGAGCGTGATGATGTGCTTCTTTACGGTCGCGTTGATATGCTGGAGCATGGCGGCGAGCGTAGTTGATTTTCCGCAACCGGTGGAACCGGCGACCAGAACAATGCCGCGTGGAGAGCTGGCGATCTCCTTGATGACGGGCAGCAAGCCCAACTCTTCAAAACTGGGAATGATCGTCTTCACGTAGCGCATGGCAAAACACCATTGGCCGCGTTGCTGGAAGACGTTCGTGCGGAAGCGTCCAATCCCTGGAGCAAAATAGGAGAAATCCACCTCGCGATCCTCTTCCAATCGTTTCTTGGCATGCTTGGGGACCCCGGTCTCCACGATGTTATTGATCCATTCTTCGGTCGGGGTCGGCGCCTCGATCGGCACAAGCTGGCGATTGATCCGGAAAATAACGGGCGTACCGGCCTTGATATGCACATCCGACGCCCCGCCCTGGACGGCAATGGCAAGAATGCGATGAAAGATTTCCATAACCGAGCTATTTACAATGCCCTCCAGGATTTCGCCAGCGGGAAGTCTTGGGAAGGCGTCCGTCAGTCCTGTGGAACCAACTCCTTCTCTGCCCTCTCGAAAGATCCCTTCCGCATCAAGGTTGTTTTAGTGAGTTGGAATCGTAAGCAACCTGTTTGTGTGGGCCCAAACCGATATGCACTCGGTTGCGCGATTGGGACCGGTAGGCGTCACCGCTAATGATCGCGGTCGCTTGCGGAGTCGAGTTGGTGATGAGAAAGGCGCGTCCAACTGCTTTGTCATCGCGCAGCTCCAGGTCGATGGAGCTTCCCGCGTCCGGGAGCTGATTCTCGAAGATGCGCAAGCTCTGTTGCACGTTTGGATATACGGAAAAAGTAGTGAGGATCAGGTCCAATTTCCCGTCGCCATTCAGATCGTCAGCAATCACATTGCGGCAGTCGTCCTCCAGGGCGAGGCCGAAGAGATGGGCGACCTCGACAAAATTCGTTCCTTCGAGATTGAGAAAGAGCCGGTTTTTTTCATAACCGCCATACGATTGTCCCTGGCCGCCGCGCAGCGCCTGAAACTTCTTTTGAAAATACATCTGCGCCAAAGAATTTTCCCGCGACTTGCCAATATAAATATCGTGCAGCCAAAACTCCGGTTCGTAATCGGTGACCGAGCGGCGGGATTCGTGGCCGTTCACGATGTATAAATCTGGAAATCCGTCGTTGTCCAAATCCGCCGCGGCGGAGCCCCAGGACCAGCCGGTTCGCGCCACGACATGGCTTAAAGATTTCTGGCGAAATCGCCCATCCGACGTGCCGAAAAAAAGGCGGTTGCCGTAGGTAACGCGCCGACGCATATCATCGTCGGGCAGGTCATATGGCCGGTTCAAGCGGAGGCTCGCGAGCCGGTCCGCGGTGGGCGAGTTCATGCCGATCATGAGAATATCGAGCGAGCCGTCGTGATTAAAATCCGCGAAGCTTAATCCCATGCCAAACCCGTGGGTATCTCCGAACTGTTGCTCCGTAATGTCGGAAAAATGGCCATGCCCGTCATTGGCGTAGGCGTCGAGTCCGGCGAAGTCGCTGACGAGAACCAGATCGAGGTCGCCATCCGAATCGAGATCGACCAGGGCCGCGCTATAGACACGCCGGCCTCGTTTCGCGCCGAGACCGGCCTGCGATGTCGCATCCGTAAAATTCCCGTGACCGTCATTCAGGAACAAGAACGATGGATTCGCGTCGTTCGCATCGAAGTAAGGGAAAGGGAGCTGGCCATTAAAGTACGGGACTTTGTACTGGCCGAGAAAAATATCCAAATCACCATCGGCATCTACATCTCCGACCGCCAGCGTCTGCGCGTACTTGAGATGCGGCTGGGCGGCCCAGACCTGGCGCGGCGGAGCCGGGAACTTTCCGTCCGGCGTTCCTTCGTAGAGGAAAAGACCCTCAAAGTTCGCGATGAGGAAATCCGTTGCGCCGTCGCCATTGAAGTCACCAAGAATTCCGGTGAAGATGATCCCCGGATCAACGCCACAAAGAGGCGAGCCCAGCCATGTTGCATCCCTTTGCCGGCGGTAAACGAGATTTTTTGCGGCGAGAATAATCTCGGGCGTTCCGTCGTGGTCTAAATCCCAAACGATCAGCGGATCGATCAAGTAAGAGCCGTCCGGCGGTTTGATGGCTTCGCTGAGGATTTCCTTGAATGGAGCCGGGCCACGCCGGGTGCGGATTTGCAGATTTTTCGCGGCGATCCTCGAGACTGCAGGCTGGTCTGGGCTGCCTTCCCAAATCACGGAGAGATCCCCTTCCAGAATGGCTCTCGTGTCGAGCATTCGGTTCACCAGATGCGCCGAAAAGTAAAATGCGCTGGATGAGGGAGAGCTGCGGCCCGGATGAAAGGCGTTGTGCCGGAATTCGCATTGGGTCAGCTCCCATCCGTCGCTTGCCTTGCGCTGAACAAACTCGCGCCAAGCATTCGAGGAGAGCGTTTCCCCCACGCCGGAGGGATCAAAAACCTCGATTCCATGCGGCAGCTTTCGCGGAGTGGAATAGCCGCCGAACAAAAAATCTTTCGCCGGAAAAGTCGACGCGATTTCGAGTTTGTTCGAGCTGGAATTCAACTGGTCCCAGAACTTTTCGATGAGATGGCCATACTGCTCCGCGATCAATTCGGGCTGCCAATATTCCTGGACAGCGCGCGCCTCGAAGTCGGTGAGGGTTTGCAGCGCATTCGTCAGGACCTCGGCGCGGGGCAACGGCCGCTCCGAATTCTTCCGTCGCAGATGGAACCAGGCCGCGCCGATGGCGACGATCACCAACAGCAGAACAAGTCCGCGGCGGATGTTCGGACGAGGAGGGCGGTTCATTTGCCCATTTTAGAAGAAAAGTCGCCGGACCCAAAGAATAGAATCCGCCGAAACGTGGTGGAGAGTGCAGGCAAATTCTTCGAAAAATGCGCCGACAGCGACGCCCGCGAACAGTAAAACAAGTGCTCGACAGCATAAATGCGGTTCGAAAAATCAGAACCGTTGCAAGCGATCACGGAAACAAAAACCCCGCCGGAAGACCGGCGGGGCCGCGCGTCGTAAAACTGAGAGTTATAGTTCTAGCGTCCCAATGTCGCTGATCGCAGGGTCATCAGCGCTTCGGCGGCGGATTGATTCGTTGTCGAGGCGTCATTCAATTGGTTTCGGACATCTCCAAATAGAGTGAAGTACTCGCTTTTCTGTTCCGAAGTCGCGGCCAACATTTTCAAAGCCACCAATCGCTCGACGGCGGAGGAATATTCCTTGGCCGCCATCGCCGTGCGGACATCGGCGGCTCCGGGAAGCGTTCCGCCTTGATCAGCCTCAGCGGGCTTTTGTTCCGCGGCTGCAGTTGGCTTTTCCTTGATGAGTTGGTCTTTCTTGGCGCAACCAAAAAGGCTTGCGGCAACAATCGCCGCAAGCAGCGGTTTGTTCATTGTAGCAATCATTCCCGCGACTCTAACTCAAGGCCGGAAGGCAGGGCCACAAAGAAGTTCGTTCGGGTAAGAGTTGGCGGGGGCATGAACCAAGTCGTAACACTTGGTCCATTTTACGAATAGCGCAGTTCCCCCGAAGTTCCCGATGACCGCTCCTCCTGCAAAATTCCTGATGTTAACGGCATTGGGCGTCCACCAGTTGAGCGCACCGGAATGGCGCATCGAGAGGGTCTCGCCACCGCTGGTCGGATTGTTTCCAGCATCGTTGAAATAGAATGGATCGTTCTCGTTCTGCTCCCAGAACTGCCAGTCCGTGGGAAGAAAATCGGATGTTTTGTATGTTTTCGATGCGTTAGCCATTGTTGAATTCATCTTCGGACCGACATAGCTGCCGATGGCACCGTTCCAGCAATACGAAGTCACTTTAACCGGACGACCGATCCAATCGTAGGCAAGATTGCCCGAGCTCTTCGGATTGCCCAGATGGCGAGTGGCAACGTCCTTTGGGCACCAGGTCGAATTTAGGTTCTGGAGATAACGAGTGACCTGACCCATTTTAAAATAGGCGTACTGATTAGTGAACTGTTTGGTGTTTACGTCTTGTCCTGCGCAGGTACCTGGCGTGTTTGCCGTGGCGCCTGGAACCGCCTCGTTTTTATTGGAAGTCAGATAGGCCCAACCGTCCGGACCCGTCAAATCGCTGCCCCAGGTCGGGTGGGCGAGAAGATCCTTATTGTCGGTGGAGTACATCTGGCTCGCCAGACAAATCTGTTTGACGTTGTTAATATCCAGCGTCATTTGGGCTTTATCCTTGGCTTTGGACAAAGCGGGCAAGAGCAAGCTGGCCAGAATGGCGATGATCGCGATAACGACGAGGAGTTCGATCAATGTGAAGCCCAGTTTCCTCGAAAAAAGGTGCTTCGTTCTTTTGGTCGTGCGCATATAAAAAACTTGGGTTTGACGCATCCTATGAGGGCGGCCCGGATAAGTCAACATGCGCGTTTAGACGCACAGCGGCTTGATTTTCGAGGCAATTTTTCATGAAGAAGCGCCCGCCACCCCAATGAACACCCGTCTCGGGCCAGCACGGTGACGCAGTGAAGGAGATTTCCGCGCTGGAAGCCTACGATAGAACGATCCAGACCTAGGCGGCGGTGTCCGCTGATTTTGACAGTCCCTGGAAGGAAGCAATCGAAAAGTTCTTTCGCGGCCTGCTGGAGCTTTGTTTCCCATTGATTGCGGGCGAGATCGATTGGCGAATTGTGCCTGTTTCTGGAGACCGAATTGCACGAGGTGCTGCGCGGCGCCGCGAAGTGAGGACACTTCACAACCGGCAGTTCAGGAGACCCGTCCCACAAATAGAACGCCAATTCTCGGCCTTAGCCAACTGTTCCGCATCTCGAAGGACGACAAGGACGGCAAAGGACGGCTCCGCTAGGCTCCGCTCGGAATGAACCTTTGACTTCTCGACTGCTTTTTGAAAGGTTCTTCCCTTGAAATTTGAGCTGGCAACCAGAAGTTGGCTTGTTATTGCATGGGAAAAGCGTTGATTATAGCCGAAAAGCCGTCCGTGGCGACGGATATTTCCAAGGCGCTCGGGGGCTTTAAAAAGCAGGACGACTATTATGAAAGCGATCAACATGTCCTTTCCTCGGCGATTGGCCATTTGCTCGAATTGACTGCGCCAGAGGGCTTTGAGGTGAAGCGCGGGAAATGGACTTTCGCAGCCCTGCCTGTTATTCCGCCTCATTTTGACCTGCGTCCCATCGAAAGAACCGAAGCCCGGCTTAAGCTCCTCTCGCGGCTGATCAAGCGCAAAGATGTCGATTTGCTGATCAATGCTTGTGACGCTGGACGCGAAGGCGAGCTGATTTTTCGCTATATCGTCCAGCATGTGGGAGCGAAACAACCCATAAAACGGCTTTGGCTGCAATCCATGACGCCGCAGTCCATCCGCGATGGATTCCATGCCTTGCGCAGCGACCAGCAGATGCAGCCTCTGGCGGATGCCGCCGTCTGCCGGTCCGAATCCGATTGGCTCGTGGGCATCAACGGAACGCGCGCCATGACCGCGTTCAATTCCAAGTCCGGCGGCTTTCATAAGACCACCGTCGGGCGCGTTCAGACGCCGACCCTGACCATCGTCGTCGAGCGCGAGGAAAAAATCCGCAAATTTATCCCACGCGATTATTGGGAAGTGCACGGGACCTTTCTCGCGCAGGCTGGGGAATACCCGGGCCGCTGGTTCGACGAAAGCTTCACCCGGGAGAAGAAGGATGGCAAGGAGGAAAAGGTCGGAGATAGCGACCTCCGTGCCGAACGTCTCTGGGATCAGGCCAAGGCGGAAGCAATCCGCTCCAAGTGCCTCGGCAAGCCGGGAATCGTCACTGAAGAGAGCAAGCCGACCACCCAACTCTCGCCGCTGCTTTTCGATCTCACCAGCCTCCAACGGGAAGCCAACTCCCGGTTTGGGCTGCCAGCGCGCCGCACGCTCAGCATTGCCCAGGCGCTTTACGAAAAGCACAAGGTGCTCACCTACCCACGAACGGATTCGCGCGCTTTGCCCGAGGATTACGTCGAGACCGTCAAAAAGACCCTGAACGTCCTGGAGGAGGCTCCTCAATTCGCCAATTACGCGGCCGAAATCCTGAACCAGGGCTGGGTCAAGCCGGCCAACAAACGCATCTTTAATAACGCCAAGATTTCCGACCACTTCGCCATCATCCCAACGACCCTTGCTCCGAAGCATCTCGATGACGATGAAGCGAAAATTTACGACTTTGTGACGCGCCGCTTTCTCGCGGTATTTTTTCCCGCCGCCGAATTCCTCGTCACGACTCGCATCACTCGAGTGGAAGAGGAGCCGTTCAAAACTGAGGGCAAAGTGCTCGTGAATCCCGGCTGGATGGCCATTTACGGGCGGGAAGCGCAAGCGGAAGATACGTCGCCGCGGCTGGTGCCCGTTCAGCCGAATGAGCAAGTGAAGACCGAGAATGTCGAGGTCCTCTCGCTGCAAACCAAACCGCCCGCGCGGTTCACCGAAGCGACACTCCTTAGCGCTATGGAAGGCGCGGGCAAGCTTGTCGAGGACGAAGAGCTGCGGGAAGCGATGAGCGCCAAAGGCCTTGGCACCCCGGCCACCCGCGCGGCCATTATCGAGGGTCTGATCATGGAGGGCTACATCGCGCGCCAGCTCCGCGAGTTGCACGCCACCGCCAAAGGCATTTCGCTGATCACTCTGTTACGTGGCCTGAGCATTCCCGAGCTTTGCTCACCCGAACTGACGGGCGATTGGGAATTCAAGCTCAAGCAAATGGAGCACGGTGAACTCCCCCGGCCTGAGTTCATGCGGCAGATCGCCGACATGACCCGCCAAATTGTCGATAAAACAAAGCGTTACGAAAGCGACACCGTTCCCGGCGACTTCGGCGTGCTAAAGACCCCCTGCCCCAAATGCGGCGGCACGGTTAAAGAAACCTACAAGACCTATCAATGCACCAAGTGCGACTTCTCGATGTGGAAAATCATCGCCAGCCGCCAGCTCGAGCCGGGAGAAGCGGATGAACTCCTGCGCGAGAAAAAGGTTGGTCCACTCCAGGGTTTCAAGAGCAGGATGGGACGCCCTTTCGCGGCCATCGTGAAACTTTCCCCCGAATTCAAACCGGAGTTCGATTTCGGCCCGAGCGCCACCGGCGAAAATGGGCAGGCCCAGCAATTTGACTTCACCGGCTTGGAACCGCTCGGCAAATGCCCGAAGTGCGGCTCGAATGTTTATGACACCGGAATGGCTTACATGTGCGAAAAAGCTGTCGGCCCAAATCGGACCTGCGATTTCCGCTCCGGCAAGGTCATTCTCCAGCGCGAAATCACTCGGGCGGAAATGGCCAAACTCCTGAGCACCGGGAAGACCGACCTGTTGCAAAAGTTTATCTCGAAAAAGGGCCGGCCGTTTAACGCCTTCCTGGTCCTGGACAAGGAAAAGCCGGGCAAAGTAGCATTCGAGTTCGCCCCGCGCCCAGTGAAGACCCCCAAGAAGGCCGCCGCGAAAGCCGCGCCCCCGTCCGAACCTCCAAGCGTCGGGAGCGAGCCAGCCAAATAGCGGAAAGCTGGAATTACGCCTTCGCCTGGGCCATCTCCGTGGGAACGACCTCAGGTGCTGGAGCCACGCGGACCAACGTCTGATCCGAAGGCATTTTGACGGTCCGATTGGTGATCGACGCCGTTGGCCTGGTCTTTGTTGCTCTCTTCTGCACTCCAGGTTTTTTGCGCGCAGGCCGGGTTGCACGATTAGGCTCGCGATTGGGCTTGGGCTTTTTGGCGGGCGGTTTTACTTTTGGTCCGGCCTTTTTGTCCGCTTTCTTGAGTTTGCGTTCAATCTTGGTAAGACGCGCCTCCGCCGCTTCGACAAACCGCTTTGCGATTTTGGACTCCGCGACGGCCCGGGTGGCTTCTTTCCGGACGGCTTTGAGCTTCTTTCGGGCGGTTTTGTACATCCGTTTGCTCTCTTCGAGCACCTTTTGGGCGGATTCCGAGCGGGTCAGCGCGCCCTGGAGGGCACGCGCGGCGAGGTTTCTGGCTTCGCTCGCCTTCTGAAAAACGGAGCGCAACTTGTGAATCTTCATGAAGAGGCGAGAAAACAAAATTCGCGGATCGAGTCAATTTAAAACCCCGATTTTGCGGCCAAAAGCATGAGATGTAACCAAACCGTAACATTCGTGGCTATCAGATAAGACGCTTCACAAGACCGAATCCAATCCGCTCGATTTCAGATTGGTGGTGCGAGGCTCTGCCGAGCGCCTTCACCATCGAGCCATCGCGCAAGAAAGCTCGGCGGAGTCTCGCTCCACCGTCCATGCCTGAAGTGTTACGCTCGATTTTCTGGAATCTCTGGCGCAACTTTCACGAAATTGCTAAAATAAGCGGCATCATGAAATTCCTCGTTTTACGACGTACTGCATTTTTTCTGGCTCTGGTTCTTTCCGGGTTCAATTTCACCACTCCGAGCAGCATGGCGGCGGTCAAGCCACTTCGCATCCTGCTCATTACCGGTGGCTGCTGCCACGATTACGCGAAGCAAAAGAATATTTTGAAAGATGGCATCGAATCGCGCATCAACGCGGTGGTGGATCAAGTCCATACTGATGATTCGAGCACGCGTCCGCCTCTGGCCATTTTGGGCCATCCGGATTACGCGAAAGGCTACGACCTGGTGATTCATGACGAATGCGGGGCCGATATTTCCGACCCCGCGATTGTCGAAGGGGTCCTCAAACCGCATCGTGATGGCACGCCGGGCGTGAACCTGCATTGCGCGATGCACTGCTATCGGATCGGCAATCCGAATGATCCAGTCACGTCGGGAACGCCGCACGGCTACTGGTTCGAATATCTCGGGCTGCAATCGAGCGGGCACGGTCCGCAACAGCCGATCTCAATTACTTTCACCAATAAAGAGAGCCCGATTGTTCATGGCCTCTCTGACTGGACGACGATCAACGAAGAGCATTACAATAACGTGCATATCTTCGATAAGGCGACGCCCCTGGCGCACGGCACCCAAGTCGTTACGGGAAGGAATGGAACCTCGCGAACGAATGATTTCGTCGTTGTCTGGACAAACCAATACGGCCCAAAGAACACGCGCGTTTTCAGCACGACGATCGGCCATAACAACGCGACCGTTCAGGACCCCCGCTATCTCGACCTCGTCACGCGCGGCGTGCTCTGGGCGACCGGCCACCTGAAAGAGGACGGTACGCCCGCCGAAGGTTACGCGCCCGCCTCTAAATAGAGGCGTCGGCGTCGGTTGGGACCTGACGGTTAGGCTTTGCCCCATTTGCGGAGAAGCTCCATCGTCTTCTCCGCTTTCTCCATTGAACCGCCATCATACTCCACGATGTACCATTCGGTTCCGCCAACCGTCTCGCAGGCTTTGAAAATTTCGGGCCAATTCAGATTATCGTCGGCATCGCCCACCAGGCCGCCACGTTTATTTTTCGCGGAAGGTTTCACATGCACCGTTGAGGCGCGTCCCGGGTAGCGATTCAGGTAAACGACGGGATCAACACCCGCGCTGCCCATGTGCCCGAGATCGCATTGCATGATG
>DASYTB010000151.1:0-4627 GCA_036002705.1 Verrucomicrobiia bacterium | reverse complement strand
TGGCTGGCTGGAATTAGGGAACCCCGCGGAGGCCCTCAATGAATTGGCGCAAATCGAGTGTGAGCTGGCCGTTGAACCACAAGTGCTGGAAGTCAAGTGGCAGGTCCTGGCCCGCAGCGATAAATGGGATATGTCCTTGCCTGTGGCCCAGGCCTTTTGCCAGGCGGCGCCTGGTTTGCCGCAGCCTTGGCTGCACCATGCCGTCAGCCTTTACCGCCTGAACCGAACCGAGGAAGCATGGAATTTACTGCTCCCAATGGCAAAAAAGTTTCCAAAATCGTGGGTCATTCCTTACGACTTGGCGTGCTATGCCTGCCAGTTGGAACAGCTCGATGATGGCCGACGCTGGCTTCGAAAGGCGTGCCGCCTGGGCGACGGCAAAGAGGTGAAAGTCCTCGCGCTGGCTGATCCGGACCTAAAAACACTCTGGCCGGAGATTCAAGACCCAAGGTTCGAACTGCTTTCGGAAGAAGCGGAACCGGCCAAGTGAAATCGGCCGTTGGTTCCGGAATCAGAGGGAACAGGAACGTCGCCCCCGGAATTCTCCCAATCGCGTAAACGAGACCTCTCGAAAAGAGAGGCACTCCTCGCCAAAGAACCACTTCGTCCCCGAACTCCGCTAAACCATCAAGAACCAAAAAATCGGAAGGAGGCGACCAAGCCCAAAACACCTCCTCCCGAACAATGCCAGGAAAGCCCGGATAAGGTAATTCACTTCTTCGTGGCGCAAGGCACCACGCGGGGGCACACGCGGGTAGCGGGTCAGTCTTGGTCGGTGCGAGGCTTTGCCGAGCTTTCTTGCAGTATGGCTCGATGGTAAGGGGCTCTGCGGAGCCCCGCGCCACCGACTGCCCAACTGATCAAAACCGGGGCGTTATTATGTGTGCCTGCACAAATTCCTTGGCTTCAGTTCCAATTCGCTCAAATCTCGGTTGCGTCCTCGCCTGATGATCGAGCTCCTGGATATCGTTAAGACCTTCGGGGAAATCCGCGCCGTAGATCGTTTAAATCTCCACGTTCCCCGCGGCGAATTCTTCGCCGTCCTCGGCCCGAACGCGGCGGGCAAAACCACCACCACCAAAATTCTCACCGGACTGATCAAGCCAACGGCGGGCCGCGCGGAGGTCGCCGGATTTGATGTCCAGAAGCAGCCGCTGGATGCGCGCCAACGGATGGCCTATGTGCCTGATTTCCCGTTTCTTTACGAGAAGCTCACGCCTGCGGAATTCCTCCGCTTTAGCGGCCAGCTCTTTGGGATGGATGATCGCCAAATCGAACGCGAGTCGCACTCCTTGATCAGCCGCTTCAACCTCGAGCCGTACCTGGCCAAACAAATCGAGAGTTTGTCCCATGGAACCCGGCAGCGGGTCGCGATCGTTTCGGCGCTCATGCACCGCCCGGAAGTTTTCGTGCTCGATGAGCCGATGGTTGGCCTCGATCCCCGTCACGCGCGCGTGCTCAAGGACATCTTGAAAGAGCGATCCCGAGAAGGCATGACCATCTTTATCTCCACGCATCAACTCAGTGTCGCGGAAGAAATGGCCGACCGTATCGGCATTATGCATCGCGGAAAATTGATTGCCGTTGGCACAAAGGAAGAGTTGCGTGACCAGAGTGGTGGCGATGGCGCGCTCGAACAGACGTTTCTCACTCTGACGGCCGAGCAGCCCGCGCAGCCGCTTGCCGATGTTTAGATGAACCCGGCAGGCGCCATCCCGAAGCCGTTTTCACTCCTGCTGCGCGCGAACCTGCTCCAATCGTGGCGCCGCGCCAAAGCCATCCGCGAAAACTCCCGGTTGCTCTCGGGACTCATCATGGCGTTCGTTCTCGGCTATGCCTGGTTTTCCTTTTTCCTCTTCTTCAAAGGCCTGAAATTCCTCAAACGATTTCCCGGCCTCGATACCTTGCTCATCGAGCGGTTGCTTTACCTCCTTTTCGCCTGCTTTTTTGTCCTGCTTCTGTTCAGTAATCTCATCATCAGCTACACGAATCTTTTCCGAAATCGAGAAACTCTTTTTCTGTTTGCGTTGCCCATTCCGCGAGAAACCATTTTTCGATGGAAGCTGCTCGAATCAACTGTCCTGGCTTCGTGGGCGTTTGTTTTCCTCATTTCGCCGCTGCTTATGGCCTTTGGCCTGGCTTATCACGCTCCCTGGCATTTCTATCTTGCAACGGTTGGCCTGGTCGCGCTGTTTATTGTGTTGCCTTCAGTCTTTGGCGCGTTTGCGGCCGTCAACCTCGCGCGCTATCTCGACCGAAAATCGTTTCAAATTACTCTGGTGGCAGCGGCGTTGGCGTTCCTCTTTGTCGCTCGCGTCTGGCTCAGGCCCGAGCAAGTTACCGACGACATGCTCGAAAACCGTGTCCTCACCCTCGTGGACAAAATGCTCACCAAAACGCGTTTCGCTCAATTCCCACTGCTCCCGAGTTATTGGATTTCCGCCAGCGTCTTGAACTATACCGAGGGCGCCCTCCGGACCAGCGCCTTCTTCGCCCTGGTCCTGCTCAGCAACGTGCTTCTCTTCGGATTCCTCGCACTCACCGGCATGGGCGCGATGTTTTACGAAGCCTCGGCGGCGGTCCATAGCCGCGAAAGTGTTTTGACGCGCTGGAAGTTCGCGCGGAGCTGGTCGGAAAAGTGCCGCCGGAACGCGCTCGCTCCCGGTTTTCTCGAAAGATCCTTAGCCGCTCTTTTTTTTGTTCCGCCCGAGGCTCGAGCCCTGATTCTTAAAGATATTCGCGTGTTCTGGCGGGATACGACGCAGTGGGGACAAACCCTCGTGCTTTTCGGATTGCTCGGCGCCTACGTTCTCAATTTGCGGCATTTCTCACAACAACTCACCAACCCGTTCTGGCTGAATCTTATTTCCTATCTCAATTTGGGCGCCTGCTCTCTAAACCTCGCTACTCTCACCACGCGCTTTGTTTATCCCCAATTCTCCCTCGAAGGTAAGCGCGTTTGGATTATCGGCATGGCGCCTCTTGGGCTGGTTCGCATTGTCCTCATCAAATTTGCCCTCGGCACTTCGGCATCATTGATTATCACCATCGGTCTGGTCTTGGCTTCCTGCCAAATGCTGAAGCTCCCGTGGGAACGCACGATCTTTTTTTCTTATTGCGTGGCGGTGATGAGCTTCGCTCTGAACGGATTGGCTCTCGGGCTCGGTGTTCTCTATCCCAACTTCAAAGAAGATAATCCGAGCAAGATCGTCAGCGGTTTCGGGGGAACGTTTTGCCTTGTCATCAGCTTCCTCTACATCCTGGCGTCATTGATCGCACTGGCCTTCGGCGCGCCCTGGGCCCGCGGTGGGACGCAACCGTGGGACATTTTACTCGCAAGCTGGCTGGCGTTCGCTCTTCTCTCGATGGCCGTTGGCTGGCTGCCGTTAAAACTCGCCTTGAAACAAGTGAGACAGCTTGAGTTGTGAAACTGGCCTATACCTTTTCGAGGTATGTAGGCCCGATCCTGCCAGGATCTCCAACCGGAAAACCAGGCCTGGAATTGGACTGGAAGCCGATGCGGCCTCACCGAAACGCCACGCCCTCCCGTGCCAAAAGCTTTTTCTTCCAGTCAAGACCGCCGGAAAATCCTCCGAGTCTCCCGCCACTCGCGAGAACCCGGTGACACGGAATGAGCAGCGGAATCGGGTTGGCTCCGCAGGCGTTTCCCACGGCACGCGCGCTGCCGCGTTTCCCGAGCTGTTCCGCGACTTCCCCGTAGGAAGCGGTTTTTCCAGAACGAATCTTGCGCAGGATTTCCCACACCGAACGGCGAAAGCCCGCATGCTCTGAGAGATCAAGCGGTGGCAATTCTTTGGGGTCCTTCCCCTCAAGGATCGCCAGCACCGCGGCTGTCGTTTGTTTGTGCCACTTCGAGACCTCCGCAACCTGCGTCGGCTGGCCGCTTACCCTGGCCTTTCCGCTTGGGAAATCCAGAGCTTTCAACCCCCGCTCGGAATAAGTCGCCAGAAAATCCCCGTCGCTCGTTTGGATTGTTAGCTTCGTAATCATCGCTGACTGAAAATCGCCGCCAGCGTCCCCCACAAAATCAAGACGAACAAGAAGGATAAAAAGATAAATCGATTCCGCGCGATGCGCTTCTCATAACGCAGCGGCCGCAGCCCCTTGATGCTGCCGGCCGCCAGGTAACTGATCAGCTTCGGATTCGCCGTCGCGCTCCCGCGAAAATGAGTCTGCAGACGCCGGATCGCCCCCGCTAAGTCGTACTTCCGCACCCCGAGATCGTTGTAGCGATCGGCGCTGGATTCGATCTCCGGTTGCTCGCGGGATTTTTGATACGTGATCTGTTCGAAGACCGGGTCCTTGGGCGCGGCGGCTGGGCCTGAATTCACCGTTGGCCCATGTGGCACAGCGGTCGAGCGCACCCGCGGATGCGACTTCGAATGCTCGATCTTCCCGTGGACTTGTTTGATCTGCGCTTCTAGTCGCGCAATTTCGGCATTCAGCTCGCGCGCCCGTTCGGAAATGGGGTCAGCCTTTTTGCGAAACAATGGCATCGGCTCGGCTCACTGAGGGCAATTTATTTTCGGAGAAGCAGCACGGACACGACTGTCGCCCCGAGAATACCCGCCAAAGCCACCGGCCAGGTCAAGGCCAGTCCGAGCTG
>DASYTB010000150.1:0-3517 GCA_036002705.1 Verrucomicrobiia bacterium | reverse complement strand
TTTATTTGCCATATCGGACGAACAGGCGATGTGGCGCGTGCAAATGTACGATGATAATCAGGCGTTTGCGCAACTGCTCAAGCGCTGGGAAGAACCGATCCAGCGCCTCTGCACGCGCATGCTGGGGGACGAACACAAAGCCCAGGATATGACCCAGGAAGCCTTCTCCAAGGTTTATGCGCGGAGGAAGGATTTTCAGCATGGCTCCAAATTCTCCACCTTTCTCTGGCGGGTCGCGGTCAACCTTTGCCTGGATGAGTTGCGGCGTCTTAAACGCCGCCGCGAAGTAAGTGTTTTCCACGAACCGCCCGACTCCGAGGCCTCCGAAACAGATTTTCCCGGCACCGACCCATTGCCCGACGATGAAGCGGTTTCGGACGAGGATGCGCGCCTCGTGCGGTGGGCTCTCGCGCGATTGCCGGAGCATTATCGCTCTGTCGTTATCCTCCGGCACTACGAGGACCTGAAATTCCGCGAAATTGCCGAGGTCTTGAGCATTCCGGAAGGAACCGTGAAGTCGCGCATGGCCGAAGCCCTCTCGACCCTGCACCAGATTTTGAGGAAGCCCTTAAATGATGAACCCGCCTTATGGAAGCCAGCCGCCCTGCGCAAATCCAATCGAGGCCCGGCGCCTAACCAAAGGGAAGCCTTAGTCCAAAGGGCTCAAAGGGAACTCTTAGCTTTATGAAACATCTCAGCGATCAAGAATGGATGGAACTCCTCTACGAGGAAATGTCCTCCGAACAGAAGAAAACCGCCCGAGCTCACATTCGCTCCTGCGCGGATTGCCAGAAGAGGCAGAAGGAACTGGCCATAACCACCGCCGGGCTTGACGCCTGGAGAGTGGAAGCACCCGCCCGGCCGGAACTGAAGCCTCAGTTTTTTCCTGCGGCCAAGTGGGCGGCCGCGGTGGCGATTCTCGCCACGACCGCGTTCGCGGCCGGACGCTGGAGCAAGCCATCCCTCGATCCGGCGGAGATCGAATCACAAATCACCCGTCCGCTCCAGGATAAGATCGAGCGCATCGTCGTGGCGCGCCTCGAGACTTCGATGCAAACCCAATTTGCCGCGAAGGTGCAAGAGGCTTCGGACAAACTGCTGGCCGAATCAACAGCAGCCTACCGAAAACAGATCGGGCAGCTCGCGGTCCAACTCACCGCCCTGCGCGACGAGGACAAAAAGGCGGTTTATGCAAATTTTCGTGAAATGGAAGAGCAACACACCAGTGATTACCGGCGCTTGCGCGAAGACCTCGAAAAAGTCGCGCTCTTCTCGGATCGGAGCTTTCGCGGAACCCAGCGGGAATTGGTGAAGCTCGCCACGCTCGCCAGCAACACTCCATAACCGAAACGCAGAAAAAAGAGAATTTATGAAACGAATCATGAACAAAATCGTCCCCGTGGCCTTTGCCGCCGCCAGTTTGAGCGGCTTGCTCGCAGAAGTGCCCGCCGCGCCCGCCACCGCGACCGTCTCTGTAAACCAGAAAGATGAGGAAACGCAGCCCGTAACTCCCCCCGCCACGCCGGCGCGGAAACGCACCGGCAGCCACGCTGGTGGTGGTGGTGGTGGCGGCGTAGTGATGTCCTCGCCCAATAATAAGAACGGGTTTGAGGCCAAGACTTTCACCTTTAATAACGACTTTGTGCTGGACCGCAGCCGCTTTGCCCGGCCGCTCATCATCCGCAACGAAAAAACAGAGGGAAAGGTCATGGACCAACTCCGCGAAGACCTCACCGTCATGTCGCGGATTCTCGAAAAAAGCGTCACCGAATTCAAAGATGACCACCAGGAAGCCGCCGGCATTGCCCTCATGCTGCATGGCGGTGCTCCGATCCGCGCCATGTATCTCGAAGACTACGGCGTTGTCTTCACCCTCAACGTCAATATCCCGCTCAAAGCCGATCCCAAAGCAGGCGAAGTGGAAGAAAAAGACAACAAGGGCGTGAACGAAGAATGGCAGGAAGCCCGAAACGAGGTCTTCGGTCAAAAGAGACGCTTCGATACCCGCAAGGACCGGGGTGTGCGCCGCGAGTTCAGTGCCGCCGAAGTGGATGAGGTGCGCAACTCGCTGACCGACGCCCTGCGCAACGCCACGAACATTCGGAACTTGAACGGAAACGAATGGGTGACCGTCGTCGTGCGCGGCCGGGGCGGAAACGATCTGGATGCAATGGCCATGGGCGAAGGCGGTAACTTCCGTGTCGAACCCAACGGCAAGGCGATAATCTGGGATAGTGGATCTACCGAAGAAGCCGGCCTATCGACGATGGTCCTCCGCATCAAAAAGAGCGATGTCGATAACCTTTCGAAAAAGGAGAAAACCGACGAACTTCGAGCGCAGATTTCAGTAGTCACATATTGAAGAACGTAAGTGTGAATCGGAATGGAGATTGGCGTTTCTGTCCCGAAGGGACCAGGTGAAAATAGCCCAACGTTTCAACGTTGGGTTTTCGACGATTTCATATTTCAGAAGTCCCGAAGAAGGGCGGCGGAATTCACTCCCACAAATTGCAGGTTAAAATCTCCGGCCTAATATCAATTTCACGATCAGGTCATCCGTTTCTTTAGTTAACCCGAACCCAACCCCGAAATTGATCTCCCAATCCGGCGAGACATTCAAATCAATCACCGGCATGATCTGGTGCTGCTGCTCTCCGAGATGGCCGAGGTGCGCGATGTCTCCCCACGAACCGTAGTACTCCACCCCGACCGCCAGGACTTCCACCAGTTCGTAGCTGATTTTGACGCTCGGCGCGAATTCGTAACCCGCGCCGGCATTCAGGCCCGTAATCGATTTTTCCAGCGCCGGATTGAACGCGAAGTACCACTTGCCCCATTGCTTGTCGATAATCGGCCGAATCTCCCATGTCCAGGTGTCTTCCGAAAAATGCCGCTGTTGAAAACCGATCTCCGTCGATAAACTCAAGCCCACCGGCCATCCCCATTCCTTCGGCACCGCGATCCGTGGCCGGATATGATCGCCCACCCATTGCCATCCCTCGTGCGGCTGAATGCTCGTGAAAACATAAAAACCTGTTTCAAACCAGGACGTAAACCCATGCGTGATCTCCAGCGTTTCATGAATGGCATGATGCGACGGGTAAACATCATTTATCGTTTCCTGTTGGCCCTCAATCGTGAAATTGCTATGCAACTCCACCATCGTCTTCCCCGGCGCCACCGTTTCCGATCCGTAAACCTGGATCTCGTAACTATCCTGCGCCCGCGCCACACGACAAAGAGCCGCGAGAATGAGGAACCCGCACCATTGGGCCTGCCTTAACTTCAACCCTCGCCCGAAAAACATCATGCGCGCTTTCTTCTACCAATCCTGCCCGGAGAATCCATCATAAATCGCGCCCGTCAGTCCAACGTTGTTTTCGGAAACAGCGCAACGCCGAAAACTACGTTGGGGATCATCCCGCAAACGCTCTCAACCTCAACGGGGTTGCGGCACTCTCGCTCCAGTTCTCATTCTTCATCCGAGGGATTCTCTGATCATCCGCGCCGCCGCCAT
>DASYTB010000149.1:0-5357 GCA_036002705.1 Verrucomicrobiia bacterium | reverse complement strand
GAGCGATGCCGTTCGAGCACGGCGCGCAAGGTGAGGTCGCCGAGCCTGGCTTCGTCACTCGGGAGTTCGGGAACTTTCGGCGGCGGCGGTGGAATATATTCACCGAGCAGCCGGCGCACCACCCAGTAACCGCGCTTGACGGGACTCGTGCGCAAGCCGGGTGAATTTTTCGTAAGGAAAACGGCCATGGGCAGGAGACCGCCACGACCGAATTGCGTGGTGTGATCAACGCGAATCCATTCATTCGTTTTTGCGTCTGGCGCGGGAATTCCGTAATGCTGGGCCAGGAGCGAATTCACATAGGTGTAATCCGCGTAAACGAAGTCGAGGACGGAACGGTCCTCCCGCAGCACGTGTTCAAAAAAGCGGATTGGCTCTTCGAACATCGCTTCGCGAAGCTCGTTGTTGAATGATTTGAACCGGTCGCGATCCACGCTGTTGTACTCCTCGAAGCGGCGGAAATCGAGCCAGTTGCCCCCGAATTCAACGGCCAGCGCGCGGCTGCGCTCATCCTTGAGCATCCTCTGGGTTTGAGCCAGGAGAACTTCTGGCTGATGCAGGTCTCCCGCCGCGGCATGCGAGAGAAGCTTCTGATCCGGCAGGCTCGACCAGAGAAAATAGCTCAAGCGGCTGGCGAGCGAATTATCTGAGATCGGTTGCGCTCCGCGACCGCTAGCGCCTTCCGGGACGCGGTAGAGAAACGATGGCGACATCAGGACGCTGGCAAATGTGTCGCGAAGCGCGTCCTGGTGAGTGAGCCCGTCTGTATCGCGCAATTGGCGATAGAAGGCTCGAAGGTCCGTGCGCTCAGCGTCGGAGAGCGGACGACGATAAGCGCGTTCGGCGAACGTGAGCAGGGTTCGCAAGTGGCTCGATTCCGCAGCGAGCCGATTGGTTTCGACCTCACGAATTCGCGAGGACATCGACTTAAAGTAATCCTCGATCGCGATGATCGGCGTTCCCTCTCCGAAATGGCGTTTGGCGTTGGCGAGATAGGCTTCGGAGAGTTCCTTGATCCTGGCTTCGGAAACGACGTCTTTATCTTCCGAGCGGGCGAAATCAAACTCCGCGCCTTGCATGAAGCGAGGCGGTTCGGCGCGCTCGAAAAAGATAAAATCCTTGTACTGGCGAATCGGAGCGAGCGTAATGAAATCGAATTCACGCCAAAGCCCATCCAGTTCGCGCTGGTCATTGGCATCCAGCATTAGATCGTAAAGAGGCCCGTCATCCCGAAAATACCCGACCATGAGATGGAACCCGGCGCTCAGCAGGCGCCCCTTGCTTTCCTTGTCTTCCTTGAGAAAGACGAGGCCGCGTTCGGGAACGTAAAAAGCATCGGGAAAAATTTGGCAGAAATGTTCCAATTCGCGGGCGTAACGTGCGGCGGCGGTTTTGTCCGCGGGAATCAGCAGCGCCCGTTCGACGGCGTTCGTGAAAGGAGCGATCCCTTCATCCGAGTCGCTTTGGAGTTTTAAAGCCTCGCGGCGGTAGCGCTGGTGGTTTGACGCGATCTGTTGATCTTTCCAAAGAACGAATGGTTGCGAGCCCTCCGCGATCCCGCGGATGTTTAGATTTTTAACTTCGGGCTTAAGCTGCTGGCGCAACGTGAGGATGAAATCCTCCATTCGCCGACACCCTTCCCGCGCCTTCTGTTCCTCGAAACTTTCCCGCGCTGAAATCTCGCGCCACATTTGCTGAAGCTCTTTTAGAGGGCCGGGCTCCTCCGTTTTCTCTTCGAGCGCCTGCCAGACGGTTTCGAGATACTTCGGGCTGACCCGCGCGTTCGCCGCAAAATCCGAGAGCGGCGCGGGTGCATTTCCCAGAGCCACGCGATGCTTGAAGCGCCAGGCGCTGAAAAAGTAGTCGGCGTAATTCGTGGCGTGCCGCTGATAAAAACTGATGATCTGCTGGACGCAATATTTATCACAATCCGTCTCGGTAACCACGGGGTAGGGCGCGAAAGCGAAGCCGTCCGGCTTCAAAAGAATGTGTTCGCTGACATGGCGCGCGGCTTCGAGATATTTCTTCAGCAGCGCAGGGGACATCATGAGCGATTCGCCGGAATTATCGAAACCGGCTTCGTTCGCGGGGTCCACCGGAAATTCGCGGGCCGGACGAATATCGGCGCCGGTCAGGTCATGAATGGAATAATCATACTCGGCGTTGCTCAGGCGGTGAGCGAGAACGACGCCTGGGTCTCCCGCGTTCCGTTCGGCCTCGCTCCTGCGGAACTGCTGAATCCATACGGTGACCCGCGCGCGCAACTCTGGAGTAGGATGCTTCTCGGCTTCGTCGGGGGGCATTTCCTCGTCTTTGAGCTTTTGCAGAATCGTTTCCCAACGCCGAAAATCGCCCGCGACCGCTTCACTGGTGGCGTAGGGGGTTAAATCCAGTTTGCCCTTTTGTTTCTCCTTTCCATGGCAGCCGAAGCAGTAGTTTTCGAGGAATGGATGAACGGTAGTATCAAAGACGGTCTGAAGATCGGCACCGGCGGGTGGCGCCGCCACACAGGTCATGAGCTGAAGGACGAGGAGCACGGCGATGGCGTTCAGCGCAGACATTTATCGTAAAGCAGCGTAGGTGCTATTGTAATTTTGTTGGCGACAAGATCAACCCCAGTTCGGTTGTTTGCATTGATAAAATACAGCTACTTCGCTCGACGTTCTGCTCACTGTATCCTTGCCGCGAACGCTCCTGAATGGCTCTCTCTCCGGATGCGAGTTCTCATCGTCCCCGACAAGTTTAAGGGAACATTACGCGCCCCATGCGCGGCCAAGGCTATGGCCACCGGCTGGGCGACTGTTCGGCCCGGCGACGAACTGGAGCTTTTGCCAATGAGCGACGGCGGTGATGGGTTCGGGGAAATCATCGGCGAACTTATGGGCGCGACAACGAAGATTTCAACAACTGTTAACGCCGCTCACGAACCGCTTGAGGCGCGTTGGTGGTGGAGCGATTGGACGCGCACAGCCATTGCTGAAAGCGCAGGTGTCATCGGTTTGGCCATGCTGCCGCCGGGGAAGTTTCACCCTTTTGAACTGGACACCCTGGGTTTAGGACGGCTTCTGGCGGCCATGGCAAGGGAACATCCGGCCACAAAAATAATCCTGGGCATCGGCGGAAGCGCTACGAATGACGGCGGGTTCGGAATGGCGCTCGGGCTTGGCCATGGGTTCAAGGATGCAACCGGTCGGTGGCTGGACCGGTGGACTGAATTGCACCGTCTGGAACGCATTGAAAAGCGAGAGGCTTTCGAGGCTTACGGAGACGTTCTGATCGCCACGGACGTGCAAAACCGACTCCTTGGTCCGGAGGGGGCAACGCGAATCTACGGTCCTCAAAAAGGGCTTCGTCCGACGGATTTCCCAATTGCTGAGAAGTGCCTGGAGCGATTGGCTGAAGTCGTCCGGACCGACCTTGGGATCGATTGTGCGGCGGAACCTGGGACTGGCGCGGCGGGGGGTCTGGGTTACGGCGCGCGCGTATTTCTGAATGGTCGATTCGAATCAGGCTTCGACATTTTCGCGCGCATTGCGCGACTGTCGGAGAAAATTGACTCCGCCGAACTGGTCATTACGGGTGAAGGAGCTATTGATCGCCAAACAGCCATGGGCAAGGGCACTGGAGCAGTTGCCAGGCTAGCTCGCGAACATAACAAGCGCTGTATTGGTTTGGCCGGGATCCTGCCGGACGGTTCGCGGGCAGCCGATTTTTTCCACGCGCTGTTCTCGATCGTGCCGGAGTTGGCGGACGCCGACGAAGCGAAGCGAAATGCTGCCAGCCTGTTGGAATTGCTCTCCGCCAAAGCGGCGTCCTCGATTTAAGTCCATCAATTCTCCTGGATCCAAATCTCGTCACCCCTGACTTCGACGTGAATCTTTTTCAAGCTCGCTCCCACGCAAGGGCCAGCCACGCAGAGTCCATTTTGTAGATCATACATCGCGCCATGTGTTTGGCAGACGAAATGTTTCTCGTCCTCGGTGAAAAATCGGCCGTCTCCGTAGTCCAAAGGAAGGGGCAGGTGACGGCAGACATTCTCGTAGCAGACGATCTCGCTCTCAATAAGCGCGAGAAAACCTTCGCGTGAAATTCCTTCCTCGCGATAGGTGAACTTAATCGTTCTTTTCGCCCGCAATTCCTGAATGCTCGCCAGGCGCTTTCGTTCGGCCATTACTACATCCAGGTGTACTCGGATAAATCAAGATACCATTCACCGCCGTCGGTCACGCGAACGGCTTTCCGTTCCTGTTTATAAACGATCTTTTCCAGATTGACGCTTGAAGGGATGATGTTTACCAATACGTCCCCGGAAACGATCGCGACCAGCCGTGTGCGTGTTTCTGGACGTTTCATAAACGAGAACTTCACTGGATCGACCGTGTAAACGTGCCCCGTCACGCGTGCAACGCCGCCATCATAGCAATCCACCGTGCCGATGAAGTGGCGGTGGTGGTCTTTCTCGAAATGCCGCCGATGGATAATGTGAACTTTTTCACCCTGCTTCAAAGTCATGGGAGCGCATTATTCGGAAAGAGTTGCGGAACCCAAGCAAAAAGCAGAGTTCGAGCGGTGCCATGCCCGGCACACGAGCGCGGCCGTCCCGGTGCTTCCAGTCGGCGTCCGGCCGACTGGATCGAAAGATCGAAATGTCACTCAAAGGTTACAGAATCGAGCCCCGGTAGTGCCCCGCCTGTGCTCGGCTAGCCGGTCGGACTTACGTATACGTATTAAATTCGGCGCTCTAAAATTCGATATGGCGCATTTTGATTTTTGGCGAAACGCCGAGCACAGCCAGCGGGACGCCCGCGCTCCAGACTCAATTGAATTGCCGGCTGAGATGCTTATTTGCCTGTTAGGGAATGACTTGGAGCTTGAAGAAGAAAACGTTGCTGTCGGCCGGAAGAGGCAGGGAAAAGGTCGTTTGGGTTCCTGAAGCGGGTATCTCGCCGCTGAAAGCCTGCCACTTCACCGCGTCGGAACTGCCGAGGACCTGGTAGGTTTTGTCCGCGACGGAAGACCAGGTGAGGCGGACGCGATTTCCGGCCATCATTTCGGCCTCGGCCAGCTCGAGCCGGGAGGCGAAGTCGGTTGGATCGGTTCCGGCGATGAATTCGGCTAGATCAGTCATCCCATCAAGGTCGGAATCGGTCGAGCCACTGTGGTCCGGCGAGACTTCATTGAAATATTGTTGCTCCCAGGAATCGGATATCTGGTTATTGTTTATGTCGGTGAACGAGTAAGTTCCGCGAAAGATGAGCGGCGCGGTTCCAGTGAGCGTGTTCGTTTGGGGCGGCGGGATATTGTAGTAGGGGATTGGAGAAAACGTGATGACATAATCGCCGGCAATGGCATTTGAA
>DASYTB010000148.1:0-2911 GCA_036002705.1 Verrucomicrobiia bacterium | reverse complement strand
GCTCACTGCTTAGTGGACGCAAAGCCTTGAGGCAAGCCATGACCGAACGCCCGGCGAGGCCCCGGGCTGGACAGCCGAGGCGGCCGTCCTACCCAAATTAATTGCATGGTTACCGCCAGGAAGAACGTGTGAGGAATCGATTATTTCCATTTGAGTAGGTGATATGAATGCAGCACCCATTTTTTTGGCCTTCGCGTTTCTTCTATCCCGGATTTGCTTGGTTCTGGCCGTTCCGTATAAGCCCGCGAGTGATGATGTCGTTATCGAAAAGCTCCCACGATCCGTTCTCGACGCGAGGAGCTATCAAGCGGCGCGAAGCAAGCTTCACTCTAATCCCACCAATTTGTCCGTCGCTCTTCCACTGGCGCGGGGTTACCTCGAGATCGCGCAACGCACCTCAGACCCGGCGTTTGTTGATTACGCCGAGGGCGTGATCCAGCCGCTGGTGGCGCAAGGCTTGGCGTCGCCCGAGATTTTCTATCTTCGCGGCGTCCTGCGGCAACATAAACACGATTTCGCAAACGCGCTGGCTGACCTGGATCGTGTGCTCGCGAGCGAGCCATCGCATTTCGGCGCGCTTCTGGGTAAGGCATCGATTCTCATGACGCAAGGCCGTTACAAGGAAGCGAAGAAAATCTTTCTGGGCAACTTGCCGCTCACCCGGAATCTCGGAGGTCTAACTGTTTTTTGCACCTTGGCCAGCATGAACGGCAGTCTGGAGACGAGCTACGGCTTGCTCTTCGGGCAAGCTGCGGTAGCGCATAATGTTTCGCCCGAAGAGCAAGCCTTCGCCTGGACCGCACTCGGAGAAATGGGGGTGAGGCAGGGTAAATTGGAATTGGCGGAGGCGCATTTCAAGAAAGCGCTCGCCTTGCAACCGGACAGCTCCTACTCGCTTGCAACCTACTGCGACCTATTGTTGAGTTTAGGACGCGCGGGTGAAGTGCTCAATCGAATCGAGGAGAATACTCCCTCCGAAGCATTGCTCCTGCGGCGAATTCTCGCGCGCAAAGAAAATGGCGATCCCGACGTGGTGGATCAGGCCATCAGAGCGGCGCGGATTTTCCATCAGTCGGGTCACCTCCGTGAGCTGGCGTTCTTGCAACTTGAAGTGTTGGAGCAACGGCAAGAGGCGCTCGAAGCGGCACTCCGCAATTGGGAAGCGCAGAAGGAACCAATTGACGCGCTGATCGCGCTCAAAGCCGCCGCCGCTGGCCGGAACCCCGCGTCCGTCCAAAGCATTCTCGACTGGGTCAGAGAAAGCAAACTAGAAGATGTCCGCCTCGATGCGGTTGCCGCGCGGCTGGCGAATCCGCATTGTTCCGCTAACCGCGAGATGAACAATTTCTGTGTCCGTCGGCCTCCGTCGCGGTGATGTGCGGATTGTAATCAGGCGGTCACAGTGTACAATACTGTTCATGCCCAAACTTCCGGCATTATCCACACGACGCCATGCGAGTGTTTCGAAGATGGGCTTTTATATCGCTCGCGATCCAGGTCTTACGCCCGAGCAGTTCAGGGAGCTTCTACAGGCACGGCTCGGCGGGCGAGAATCCTTTACGCGGTCCTTTACGTGGCCGCAAACTGCCGCATCAAATCCTTTTTTGTCAGCACCGCGAGGATGGTGCAACCTTGTTCGGAATGATTCACCTCGTGCCGGCTGCCCGGCGCGGCCGAATGAAAATCACCGGCCACGAGCTTGACCTCTCCGATAAACAAATCTCCCGAAAGCACGTAGATTTCTTCACCGCCAATGTGATCGTGGGCCGGATAGTGCGCGCCGGGATCAAGTTTTCCCAGGACCCCCGCGTGGCCCCTGGATTCCTCGATCGAGAGCACCTTCACGTATGCGCCGGGTACTTTCAGCGGAATCCATCCCGAATTGTCCGCGCCCCGGACAAATCTCAGAAGCTCGACTGGTTTTGCAATGGCACTCTGGCCAATTCGGCTCATAAGCCGCTGCCGCAGGGCGGGGGTGGGACGCTCCAGCGGGCGGGAGAGAGAGAGCAGCGCGCCCGTGTCGATCACAGCCGCGGTTTCCTTGCGCTCCACGTCGGCCGCGGATTGCAAAAGCGCCTTAAACTCGTCCCGTTCGGCGAGTTCCAGTTCGCCCGTGGCGTAGCCCGCCGCGAGTTCTTTTAAGCGATCCGTATTCACAAATTCCTGATCTGCCTCACAAACAGTCCTCTAATTGCGCCCGAATTTCAATAATCCCCCGCCGAATCCAGGCTTTGACCGTCCCGAGCGGCTCCTGCATCGCGTCCGCGATTTCCGCGTGGACAAGCCCGTGCAAGAGCGAAAGTTCAATCGCCCGGCGTTGTTTCGCGGGCAGGGCTTCAAGCTTGCCCCTCACGATGGCCGCCGCGTCCAATAGCTCTACGTCCGAACTTGCCGTTTTGGATGTTTCCATTTCGGACGCGGGGAATTCCGCCAGTTCCCTCATTTTCACCTCCAGCCGTTTGCGCGAGCGCAAGCGGTCCAGCGCCTTGTTCCGCGTCAACGCAATCGCCCAGGCGATAGGTTTTCCCAGCGCGGGATCAAAAAGTTCGGCTTTCTCCCAAATCATCAGGTAAACGTCCTGCAGCACATCCTCAGCCAGGGCTTCATCTCGCAGGATTGAGTTGGCAATGCTATACAGCACGGGAGAAGTCCGATCATAAAACGAACCGAACGCTTCGGCATCCTTGCGCGCGACGCGCGTAAGGAGATCCACTTCGCAAAAGCTATCGAGGGCCGGGCGCTGATCCATCAACCGAGGTGCATGCGCTTGATGCCACAAAGAGGAGGCAAGGTAAAGCATTTCGACGAAATCGATTCGTTAGTTGATCACGTTCACCTTTGAAGTTGCGCCTTTGGGAACTCAAACTATGTCCTTGTGGGCGGCAGCCTCCCGATCGTCAGTTGCGTCGTG
>DASYTB010000147.1:0-4138 GCA_036002705.1 Verrucomicrobiia bacterium | reverse complement strand
TGCGTTCACCAGGTCCGGTTCGAATTGTTCGAGCTTCCAGAGACCGGCCAGCCGAAGTGTGGCAGGATCGCCTTCGCGCACTGGTTTTCCGAGAACCATTGCCGCGTGGGCATCCGCCTCCACGTGGCGCGAACGAACTGCGTCCAGCATCAGGGGCTCGAGGTTGCGACGAAGCAGCGAGTCCTGAACGAGGAGGACGTTTTGTAAATCACGGCTGTCGCCATTGCGGATTAGAATCTGCCAAAGGGCAAATCGGCGCTCAGCGCCGGTCGATTCGTTGGAAAGCAAGCTCCTGACTCTCTGCAGAGCGTCCAGCGCGTAAACGGCCTGCGCGAAGGCATACTCGATAAATTTGTCCATCGGGCGTTGGGCGGCGGCCGCGAGAACGTCCAAGGCCCGCGCATCGGAAACATAGGTGGCTGCCACAATGGCGTGCAACCGGACGCGCGGATTTTCATCCTCCGCCAGCCGGCGCAGGATCGAGACGGGATCATGCAATCGATCCGCCCACCAACCCACGACGCTGGCCGCATACGCTCGCGCGCCCGGATCGACCCCATCCGCAAGCTTTGCCACCAGATCATCGGTCGCCGCCTCGTGGCTTTGCAGAACGCCCAACGCTTCCTTTAGGCCCGGTTCGCTGCGCTTGTCGTCCGCCGCCCATTTCTGCACGGCGGGAACGACTTCCTCCGCGAGCCGATCCGCGAGCACGCGCTTGGCAAACTGCCAGGTCCAACGGTCAGGTGATTCGAGATCATTCAGAAGTTCCGGAATGGATGCTTTCGCAAGCTCGGGCCGTTTCGTCAGCTCGCGCCCATGGGCCGTCACTCGCCAGATGCGGCCATGCGTTTTGTCGCGATCCGGATGCCGAAAACTTGCCTGGTAATGGCCGATGATCGGGTTGAACCAATCGCAAATGTAAAGCGCACCATCCGGACCGAACTTTACATCGACCGGACGAAAATTTCGGCTCGAGGATTTGATCAGCGGCTCGCGGTCTTCCAACGCGAAGCCGGAACCGTCCTCAACAATCCGCAATGCCCAAACCGCGTTATTGATGTAGCCGCCGGTGATGAGTGTGCCCTGCCATTCGTCAGGAAAATGGGCGGTGCCGACAATATCCGCGCCGCTGCTTTTGCGGCCCTGCCCGTTTTTCCAAATGATCGTGGGGGCCAGATCAAGGTGACGCGAAGTCAAGCCAGGAACCGGGTAGATGGGCGAGCTGTTGTTCCCCGCGATGACGATCGGTTCACCCCAATCCGTAAAGACATAACCCCAGGGATTTTGAGGCTCGTAAGCTGAGCCGTAGAAACCCTCCAGTTTTTTCAGGCGAGGACGGAACCGCCAGAGGCCAGCCTGGTTCATCCGCACAATGCCCCAGGGCGTTTCGACATTGGAATGCGTGTGCAGTCCCTGGCAAAACCAAAGCTCCCCGCCAGGGCCCCACATGAATGAATTGATATTCTGATGATTGTCGCCCGTCCCGAAACCGCGGAGCACCACACGCCTTTCATCTGCTTTGAGATCGCCATCGGTATCTTTGAGAAAAAGCAGTTCGGTTCCCTGGCCGATGTAAACGCCGCCGTCGCCCAGTTCGATGCCCGTGGGAATCATCAGTCCGTCCGCGAAAACCGTCACCTTATCGCATTTTCCATCGTGATCCGTGTCCTCCAGCACAAGGATCTTATCGTTCGGTGTTTGCCCCGGTTCGAGTTGCGGATAAACCGTGCTCCCAATCACCCAAATCCTCCCCTGCGGATCAAATCGAATCTGGATCGGCTTGAGCACTCCATCCATCTCTGAAGCGAACAGGTTCACATCAAAACCGCTGGCAATCTGAAAGGAAGCCAGCTCGGCTTCAGGACTAGTATCTTCGCCCCAGCTAAGCGGGGAAAAGTGGCTTCCGCAAAGCACGCAAAGACACAAAGAGAAATGTCTAATCCAATTTCTCGTTAAGGATTCGTTCTGCATTTTTGAAATAGGGGGATCTCCAATGGAAGGACCCGCTTGTTCCGGTCTGTGTTCTTTGTGAGCTTTTATGGTCATTCATTTTCCGGCCGGGCCAGCAAGTTGCGCGATTTCCTTTTCCTTTCGCTCAATCAACGCCGGATATTTTTCCATCTCGGCGGGGAACCACCGAATCTTCGGATTGATGTGATCGCGGCTGCTGGGTTGCTCGGTACGGTCTCCGCCGAGAAAGGCCCAGTTTTGGGGACGCCAGTAATTGAACCAGAGACGGTTCTTGGCGATGACGGCTTGCCGGAGTTGCTCAAAAGTTGGATTGGACCACTGCGCATTCTTTTCGATTTCACCGGCCGCTTTCGCCACATCGCTCAAGCCGATCTGCGTGGCAAAGGCTTTCGCGACAATGGCCTGTCCTTCGGGCGTGAGTTGCAGTCCGTCATCCGTGAAACGTTTCCTCGAGTCCTTGAGCGCCTGGAACAGATCAATCACAGGCAGATGCAGCTCGGCGCCAACACTGCGGATATTCTCCGCGAACTGCTCCAAGTCTCCATTGCGCAGTGCGAGATTCGGCAACAAGCCTCCGCCATTCTCAAAAGGAACAGGCGTAACCAGAATCAGCCGCGATGTGACCCTCAGGAAATCGCGCAACAGTGTGCGATAGGCCATTCTGAAAACTGGAAGCTGGTTCGTCCCGCTCAAGCTCTCGCTCCGGCCAAATTGTACCACGATCACCGACGCGCCCGCCTTGAGCAGATGCTCCTCGAGAGAGGGAAAACCGACATCGCGCGGCTGCGCGAACACCGTGTCACCTTCCCAACCGAAGTTCCGGAAGCGCACGGTGGGATATCGGACGGCGAGGAGCGATTCAAGGTGGCCCGTTCGCACTCGCGCCACCACATCCGCCCCGCCCACGAAAGCCACGATGTCGTTCGTCTTGAGCTGAAGCGCGTCCGCCATGGCGAAACGCCATCCGCAGGACAGAAGAAGCAAAGGAAGACAAAGTCGTTTCATTTGCAAGTGATGGCAGCACTCTTTGGAATCCAACCGAGGCCGTCAATTTCAATCGTAATTGCTTGAGATATCGTCGGCAACTTTGGTAGTCTGCAAATACTCCACTCAAAAATTGCTTATGAGACAGCGGAAAGAGGAAGGTTCCAGCCGTGCGCGTTGTGTTCAGGTTTGCGCGTTTACACTGATCGAATTGCTGGTGGTCATTGCCATCATCGCAATACTCGCGAGTCTGCTCCTGCCGGCCCTGGCCAAAGCGAAAGCGAAAGGGCTCAAAATCCTCTGTGCCAGCAACGAAAAACAATGGGGGGTCGCCTTGAACCTTTACGGCATTGATAACAACGACGCATATCCTTCGAACCCGGCCGCGTCCGATTTGAGTTGGATGATGCCACAGATGAGCAATTTTTGGAACAATTACCTCCTAAAGAACCACCGCAGCACGAAGAATTTCGTCCGGGCGCAGAATGACGTGTTGTTCTGTCCGACGGAAGTGTGGCACCGTGTTTACGAGGCGGATAACATTAACTCGGACACAATTAACCAACTGCTCGGCTATTTCTATCTTCCCGGCCGCGACAAGAAAGCGAAGCCGCCGGCCTTCCCGATTGATGTTCAGGCCAATGTCGATGGAATCGCGAAGAGTTCCGGCACCGCCGATTGGTTTTATCGATTGAAACTCGGCGACGGAGTGAATGCGCTCGCCCCGATCTTAATTGACAAGAATCAGGCGAATGGTCCAGTCGCGACGAACATGGTGGATAGCCGCCTTACCTGGTCCACTGACTATAATGGCAAAAAAGTGGTAACCGGCGTCCATCGGGGAAGTAAAAATATTCCGGAAGGAGGAAACTTTTTATTCGAGGATGGCCACGTGCAATGGTACAATGCGCGGCAGATTTCCCTTGGCGCCAGTTTCGGATCCGGTTCGTGGGAGTGTTACTTCAAAGTGCCGATCGGGAACTAAAAACTGGCCGCCGCAAACTGACGGTAAGCGCCCCCAAAGAGCGCTTCAACGTCACGTTTGATCTCCTGATCCTTCACGTTCCAGCCGGTCGTCGCAAGGCCTTCGTATTTCTCGATCAGCACGTGCGTAATCACTTTCCGGGCGTGCTCCCACTTATAGACGAGCTGGTCCAGAACTCGCGCGTCGGAATGCTGCGGG
>DASYTB010000146.1:0-4230 GCA_036002705.1 Verrucomicrobiia bacterium | reverse complement strand
AATGGATGCCGCCGGCAAAGACAGCGCGATCAAACATGTCATGTCCGGGGTGAATCCCCAGGGCTGCCAGGTTTACAGCTTCAAGCATCCGAGCGCCGAAGAGTTGGATCACGACTTTCTTTGGCGGACCACGCGTGCACTGCCAGAGCGCGGGCGGATTGGCATTTTCAACCGCTCTTATTACGAGGAGGTCCTGATCGTGAGAGTACATCCGGAAATCCTCCACGCTGAATTGCTCCCGGACGAATTGCTCGAAGAAAAGAACATTTGGCAGGAACGGTTCCGCTCAATTCTTCATCTGGAAAAACATTTGCACCAGAACGGCACGCGCATCATCAAATTTTTCCTGCATGTTTCGCAGGAAGAACAGCGCAAACGTTTCCTGAAGCGGATCGACGATCCCGAAAAAAACTGGAAGTTCAGCGCCTCGGATCTGTCCGAGCGGAAGTGCTGGAAGAAATACACCCGCGCCTACGAAGAATGCATCAGCGCCACCTCAACGAAGGAATGCCCGTGGTACATCGTTCCGGCGGACGATAAACCGAACGCGCGCCTGATTATTTCCAAGGTGATTCTCGAGGCGCTGGGAAGTCTCAAGATGAGCTTTCCGACGACCACGATCGAGCACTCGAAAGAATTGAAGATGCTACGGAAAGAACTGGCCGTGTCGTGAGAGCAACCCGTTTTAGCGACGTTGAATTCGAGATGAAAAGCTGCATAATCTGCCGATATTCCCCATGAACTCGATCTCGCGTCGCGATTTTGTGACGACTGCAGGAACCGCCTCGCTCCTGGCCGCTGTTTTGCCGGAAGTGGCGAATGGGGCGGAGCCGGTGGTCATGCGGAAATTGAACGTGCTTTGCGTGGGCGGGCATCCGGACGATCCGGAATCCGGCTGCGCGGGGACGCTGAGCCGATATGCCGCTCTGGGTCACAATGTTTCGATTCTTTATCTCACCCGTGGCGAGCGGGGGATTCGTGGGAAGCCATTGGATGAAGCGGCCGAAATCCGTTCGGCAGAGTGCGCAGCGGCCTGCAAAATCATCGGCGCAACAGCCCTTTTCTTCGGACAGATCGATGGCGCGACGGAAGTGACCAGAGCGCATGTGGACGCGATGACGAAACTGTTGAGCGAGCAGAAAACTGATGTTGTTTTTACCCATTGGCCCATCGACACGCATATGGATCACCAGGTGGCGAGCTTTCTTACGATCCGCGCCTGCATGGCGTTGGGCCATCGTCCGCGGCTTTACTTTTTCGAAGTGGATACCGGCGCGCAAACGGAGGGCTTCCAGCCGGATACGTACGTCGACGTCTCGAATGTTCTCGAGAAGAAGAAAGCGGCGCTTTTGGCGCATGTCAGTCAGGATGGCGATGCCATCTGGCGGGATTATCACGAAGTGATCGCGCTCTGGCGCGGACGCGAATCCGGAGTGAAAGCGGCCGAAGCGTTCGTTCATCTCAGCAGGGATGTGAAGAGTATTAATCTGCCGGGATTAAGTTAATCGATGATCTCCAGGTCGGCGGCATCCACCTTTACCCCCGCCGCCTGCGCGATGAAATCGAGGCGCAAGAGAACGATGCAGCGGCCCTGCCGCTCCTCGACATAGCCTTCCATCCCCCGCAAGGCGCCGGCGGTGATTTTTACGCGCTTGCCAGCGGTGATGTGAGGCAGGGCGCAGATTTCGTAATCTGTTTCGAGAGCGAGCAGGATGTCATCGAGTTGTTCCTGGAATGTCTTCTGGTCGGGGACATCGAGAAGATTGGCCACGTAATCACTTTGATAGACCTTTTTCCGCTGGCGCGGGTGGAGTCGGAGAAAGACGTAATTGGGGAAGAGCGGCTTCTCAAAGACCGCGGTTTTTCGCTGGTATTTTTTGACGCTTTTGTAGAGAGGCAAGGTGACGCTAAAACCTTCGCGTATGCAATACTCGGCCAGCTTTTTTTCGCAACGCGGGCGGGTATGGGCTACGTACCAGGCGAGTTCGTCCGGAGTCAATGCGGAGAGGTCCTCATTTTCGGAAAAGCTCATTTGTGGGCTCGCGGATGGTAGCGGCGATGCACTTCCTGCAATCGTTTGCCGCTGACGTGCGTATAGACTTCGGTGGTACTGATGCTGGCGTGGCCGAGCATTTCCTGGATGACGCGCAAGTCAGCGCCATGCTCGAGCAGATGCGTGGCAAAACTGTGCCGCAGCATGTGGGGCGTGACGTTTCGTTCGATCCCGAGCCGTTGCACTCGCTTTTTAATTCTCAACCATAACGTTACGCCCGCAAACGCGGTGCCCCGGTTCGTGAGAAAGACCGTTCCCGGCGAACGGCTCGAAACAAGCGGCGGACGCCCCGACGAGAGGTACTTCTGAAGCGATTTCACCGCGCTCTTTCCTACCGGAACGACCCGTTCCTTGTTGCCCTTGCCGATCACGTTAATAAATCCGGCGTCTAGATGCAGTTGTTCGAGACGCAAAGTCCGTAATTCGGCCAGGCGCAGCCCGGAGGCATACGCGAGCTCGACCACGGCATCCTCGCAAAGCGTCGCGGGCGTGGCGAGTTCGGTGGGTTGCAGAATCCGCTCAATTTCCGGCGCAGTGAGATTCTTCGGCAGACGCTTCCAGCGCTTTGGTAACAAGAGATTCTCCGCGATATTTTCCGGCAGCAGCTTTTCGTTTTCACAAAATTTGTAAAACGCTCGGAATGCCGCGATCGCCAGATAGATCGAGCTGGTGCTCAGTTTTTTGGACGAGCCTTCCGGGGTATGGGCGAGCTTCCGCTGCTGCTCGTGCAACAGGAATTCCGTGAGATGCTTCAGTTCGACGTTTCGCCAGCCACCGATTCCGTTCTCCTGAGCCCAACGGACAAACCGGCCAAGGAGCGCGGAATATGTGCGTTGCGTGTGCTCCGCCTGGCCGCGCTCGTTCCGGAGATATTGAAGAAAATCTTCGACCAGGGCTTCCATCAAAGCTCACGTCCGGTAATTTTTTTGCAGGCCTCGAGATATTTAGCGGTGGTCTTCTCGACAACCTCTGGCGGAAGCGCGGGCGCGGGCGGTGTCTTGTTCCAATCGAGCGTTTCGAGGTAATCACGGACGAATTGCTTGTCGAAACTTGGCTGGCTCTTGCCCGGCTGATATTGGTCGGCTGGCCAAAAGCGCGAGGAATCCGGCGTGAGCACTTCATCGATAAGAATGAGCTTTCCATCATCGAGCGTGCCGAATTCAAATTTTGTATCGGCGATGATAATGCCGCGTTTGCGAGCGTACTCGCGCGCCTGCGAGTAAATCGCCACGGAAATGTCTCGCACCCACTCCGCCGTTTCACGTCCGACGATTTTTGCGGCGGTGGCGAAATCGATATTCTCATCGTGGCCGGTTTCCGCCTTCGTCGCGGGAGTAAAAATGGGCTCGGGCAGTTCGGATGAATCCTGGAGGCCCGGGGGCAATTTGATCCCGCAAACGGTCTGGCTCTTCTTGTATTCCTTCCAGCCGGAACCGGCGAGATAGCCGCGAACGACGCACTCGATGGCGAGCGGTTGCGCTTTTTTTACGATCATGCTCCGGCGGGCGAGTTGCTGTTCGAACGGCTTGAGTTTGGAAGGAAGCGGATCGTTGGCGTGTGCCATGCGATGGTTGGGTACGATGTTCTCCACCTGGTCGAACCAAAAATGGGACAATTGCGTGAGCACCTCGCCTTTGCGCGGAATGCCGTTGGGCATGATGCAATCGAAGGCGGAGATACGATCGGTCGCGACGAAAAGAAAAGCATCCCCAAGATCAAAAATCTCCCGGACCTTGCCGCTTTTGATTTTTTGAATTCCCGGTAAATCGAGCGCTAAGACAGTTTGGTTCAACATCGCGGGAAAGTATGGGAAGCGCGGGGCGATGCGCAAGACCATCTGTTCCAGAAAATTTGGAGAGAGGGAGCGCCAGATGGGCAAGCCCTCCGCTCTGGCGGTGGCATAATCGGAGATTGTCCTTTCGCTGGTGCAAGTATTGGTCAACGTTCCGCAGCGGCGTCGGCTCTTGTTCGGCTGGTTCAAAATGCTTCCTGAAGCGCCTGCAGGATCTCCATGACTTTGTTCACGAGCAGGCATCTGACCTGCTTCCCGAAAACTGGACAAACGGCGGTTAGAGGGATTTGACTGGTGAGGTCCGAAAAGAAAGGACCGAACCGTGAAGCAAAAGCGGCATAGTAATGAGCAGATCGTCTACGCGCTCAAGCGCGTGGAAGCTGGA
>DASYTB010000145.1:0-2850 GCA_036002705.1 Verrucomicrobiia bacterium | reverse complement strand
AGATGCGCTATCTTGTACCCTTGCACCCAAGTCAAAATTCGTGAGCAAGGAATTCATCAAGATCGGTGGGGCGCGGGAGCATAATCTCAAAAACCTCACCCTGAGCATCCCGCGCGACAAGTTGGTGGTCATTACCGGCTTGAGCGGTTCGGGAAAAAGTTCGCTTGCGTTTGATACGATCTACGCGGAAGGGCAGCGGAAATATGTCGAGTCGCTCTCCGCTTACGCGCGGCAGTTTCTGGATCAACTTCAAAAGCCCGAGGTGGATTACATCGAAGGGCTTTCTCCGGCGATTGCCATCGAGCAGCGCAGTTCCGGCACGAACCCGCGTTCGATCATCGCCACCACGACCGAAATTTACGATTACCTGCGCCTGCTCTTCGCCAACGTGGGTAAGCCGCACTGCCCGATGAGCGGGGAGCGGATTACGCATCAGACCACGAGTGATATCGTGGATAAAATCCTGGCCCTGCCGCCGCGCACGCGGATTATGTTGCTGGCCCCGGTCGTGCGCGGAGATAAAGGCGAATTTCGCGATGTCATCGAACGCCTCTCTCGCGAGGGTTTCGTCCGCGCGCGGGTGGATGGCGAATTCGTGGAACTCGCCGCTAACGTGCGGGTAAAGCTGGACCCCAAGGCGAAGCACAATATCGACGTCGTCGTTGACCGGCTGGTGATCGACGAGAAAATTCGGGTTCGGCTAAGTGATTCGGTCGAGACGGCGTTGAAATGGGGCAACGGCGTCCTCCTGGTTTTGTCGCAAACTCCAGGCGAGCCCCCCGCCCCCTGGCTGGAAGAGTTGTACTCAAACCGAATGTACAGCCCGGCCACCGGTTTGAGCTACGAAAAACCGGAGCCAAAACATTTCTCTTTTAACTCACCCTTTGGCGCGTGCCCGGTTTGCCATGGATTGGGTCAGAAATTGGTTTTCGATCCGAATCTGGTAGTTCCCGACAAACAGAAGTCCCTCGAGAATGGCGCGATTTTACCGTGGCGGCGCGGCGGGAAGCGGATGGTTTTGTATTACAAAGCCATGCTGAAGGCGGTAACGGAGCACTACGCACAGAGCCTGCTGGTCCCGTATTCCAAGTTGCCGGATTCTTTCAAGCAGGTGCTGCTCTCCGGCTCGGGCGAGACGGAGATTTCGTTCAGTTTCTGGCGCGCCGGCAAACAAAGCACGGTGAGTCGTCCTTTCGAAGGCGTGATTCCGAATCTGGAACGCCTCTATGCCGAGAGCGAAAGCGAATTTACACGCAATCGATTGAAGGGCTTCATGAGCCCCGAAGATTGCGACGCGTGCGGCGGGCAGCGGCTCAAACCAGAGATTCTGGCCATCACTTTGGGAGGCGACGTGATCAGCACGAGCTTGAATCCGCTGCTTCTCGAAAAACCGGATCCCCGCCTGCAAAAGAAAGCCCCGGAAAAGCCGATTCCCGGCCTCTCGATCATGGACATCTGTTCCCTGTCGATTGATGACGCCGAGCAATTCTTTGCGAATCTTAAGCTTTCCGATTTCGACCAGAAAATCGCCGCCGAAGTCATCAAAGAGATTCGGGCGCGCCTCGGCTTTCTGCGCAACGTCGGCCTGGGCTATCTCACCTTAAATCGCGAAAGCGGCACGCTCAGCGGCGGTGAAGCGCAGCGCATTCGTCTGGCGACGCAAATTGGCGCGGGATTGGTCGGCGTGCTCTACATCCTCGATGAACCGAGCATCGGCCTGCATCAGCGCGATAATGAACGTCTTTTAAAAACATTGGAGGGACTGCGGGACCTGGGAAATTCCGTGATTGTCGTCGAACACGATGAAGACACTATCCGCCGCGCGAATTATATTCTTGACCTCGGTCCAGGCGCAGGCGTGCACGGAGGTGAAGTCGTGGCCGCCGGGACCCTGGACGAAGTTCTCGCCAACCCCAAATCGCTCACCGGGCGCTACCTCAAAGGCGATCTCAGCGTTGCGATTCCAAGAAACCGCATTAGACCGGATCCCGTCAAAGGTTGGCTCGAAGTAATCGGCGCGCGCGAGAACAATCTCAAAAACATCACGGCCCGCATTCCCATCGCCACCATGACCTGCGTCACCGGCGTGAGCGGTTCCGGCAAAAGCACGCTGGTTGACGACATCATTCGCCGAGCGCTGTTTCGCCAATGGTATGGCTCCAAAGAACGTCCCGGCGAGCACGATGAAATTCGGGGCGCGGAGAATTTTTCGAAAATCATCGTCATCGATCAAACGCCGATTGGCCGCACGCCGCGCAGCAACCCCGCCACCTATACCGGTATCTTCAATCACATCCGCGACCTTTTCGCGCGCCTGCCCACCGCGAAAATTCGCGGCTACGGCCCGAGCCGTTTTAGCTTCAATGTCAAAGGCGGGCGCTGCGAAAAATGCCAGGGCGACGGACTGATCACGATCGAAATGCATTTCCTCCCGCCGGTTTATGTCACCTGCGAGGCCTGCAACGGCCGCCGTTACAATCGCGAGACGCTCGAGATCACTTACAAAGGCATGAACATCGCGGACGTCCTCGACATGACCGTCGATGAAGCCGTGAACTTCTTTCGCGCCGTTCCGCAAATTTACGAGACCTGCCTCACGCTGGCGGAAGTCGGCCTCGGCTACATCCGCCTCGGTCAATCCGGCACCACTTTGAGCGGCGGCGAAGCCCAGCGCATCAAGATCGCCTCCGAACTCAGCCGCAAATCCACCGGCCGCACCCTCTACATTCTGGACGAACCCACTACCGGCCTGCATTTCCACGATGTCGCCAAACTCCTCGACGTCCTCTTTAAGCTCCGCGCGCCCGGCAACACCCTGCTCGTCATCGAACACAACCTCGACGTGATCAA
>DASYTB010000144.1:0-3001 GCA_036002705.1 Verrucomicrobiia bacterium | reverse complement strand
CGACGGAGCTTCCCTCTACGCCGACGAGTTCAACCAATAAACTTTCCGACGAAGATGTTCAACTCAGTTTTCAGAACGCTAACATTGACATGATCGTGCAATGGCTCGCGAAAAACACGGGCAAGAGCGTAGTCAAACATCCCAAGGTGCAATGCCAGCTCACCATCGTCAGTTCGAAAAAACTCAAACCACGTGAGGCAGTGAACCTCGTTTACCGCGCCCTGGCTTTGGAAGGATTCGCCATCGTAGAGACCAGCAAATCGATTCTCATCGTCCCGGAAGGGCAGGAGCCGAAAATGACTCCCGAAATCATCGCTAGTCCCGTGGACAATTCCGGGCTCCCGGAAGGCCGGCAGCGGCTCATTCGAATTTTTCAATTCGAACATGTCGATCCCGCCGAAGTCCGCGATAAGATCAAAGGTGTTCTTTCGGACAAAGGGACGATCGAAGTGGTTGATCGTGCGCGCCAGCTCATTATTACGGATTACACGGACAACATTCGTCTCGCCGGCGAATTGATCAAGGAACTCGACGTGCCCTCCTCGTCCGACACGGCCTTGGAATTCTTCAAACTAAAACACGCCGACGCCGACGAAGTCAGCACACTGCTCACGCAAATTCTCAACGCGCAACCGGCCTCGCCAAAGGCGCCTTCTTCGAGCGGAGAGGGGCCTCAATCCATCCCCGGCGGGCCGCCCGGAATGCCTGGAACGCAACCCAGCCCGTCCCCAAGGAGCGGCGGAGGCGGCGCAGCCAGCAGTGGCACCGGACCCGTGAAAATCTGGCCGGATAAAACGTCCAACCAACTCATCGTCTCCGCGCCGAGGGACAAAATGGCCGAAATCCGCGGCTTATTGGAAGTTCTGGACAAAGAAAAAACCGAAGATATTTCGCTCCGCGTCCTTCCACTCAAAAATGTGAGCGCGGATGATTTGGTGAAAGAAGTCGCGCCTCTTTATCAAAAGATGAGCGCCAAATCTCCCAAGGACCGGGTCGATATCACCGCGAATACGCGCTCGAACTCGCTCATCATCTATTCGAGCGAAGACAATTTCAAATCCATCGAGAAGCTGGTCGCCTCGCTCGACCGCGAGGAAGCGCAGGAAAAAATCATGAAGGTCTTCATGCTCCAGAACGCGGACGCGGAAGACGTCGCCAAACAACTGGGCACTCTCAACGAAGGCCAGGACAATCAGAATCGCTACCCGTATTACATCTCTTTTTACGGCAGCGACCGGGGCGGCGGCAAAACGAGCAAACCGAGCTTCGTCGCGGATCGCCGCCGAAACGCGGTCATCGTCCAATCGCCCCCGAGTCAGATGGATCGGATCGAGAAACTGATCGAGACCCTCGATGCGCCGAGCGGCGAGAATACCATTGCGCCGAAAATATTCCGGCTGAAATACATCAGCGCGGTCGATCTCGAGGATGTGCTCAATGAACTTTTCCTGAAGAAGCAGCAGCAGCGCAGTTATTGGGACTACTACGATGATTTTTACGGCGGTGGCGGCAGCAATAGCCGTGATTCAAGCGGTGGAAAACTCTACGGAAAGGTCCGAGTGACGAGCGAACCCTACTCGAATTCCATCATTGTCACGTCCAACTCGCCCGAGGGAATCGCCGCGATTGAAGATGTCATTAAGGAGCTGGATTCACCCTCGCAAGCCGGCGAGACCACGATGCACTTCGACCTGAAATTCGCGCGTGCGACCACGCTCGCCAGCGACATCAACATCCTCTTCGCGAAAAACGGCTCTCCGCAGGTGCGTCCGCAGGCGCAGCCCCAGCAGCAGCAACCCGGTCAGATTCAGCAGCCGAACGGGCAAAACAACACCATTCAAAGTACGTTCGGCCTTGAGCAGGAAACCAAGGAGGATGTTTATTTTCCGTGGCTCGGCGGACAGCAGGATAATCCCTTCGGAGGCCGCTTTGATTCCGGCAGCGGACGCTCCAGCGGCCAGCGGCCCGTGAGTGACTTGATCGGGCGCGTGCGGGTCGTTCCGGATCGTCGTGGTAATTCGCTGCTGATCACATGCAATCTCCATTTTTTTCCTGAAATATTGAAATTGATCGAACGACTGGATGCCCCGACGCCACAGGTCTTGCTCGAAGCCAAGATCATCGAAGTGTCCAGCGATTTCCGGGACAAACTCGGCGTCCGCTGGTCACCGGATGGCGCCAGTTTTACCGGTGAAGACCTTGAGGATTCCGCGGTCGTCAACGTCGCCGGGACCTACAAGAAAATCTTCGCCGGGACCGCCGCTGGCGATACCCTCCGCAGCGGCGTGCTTGATGCTTCCGTCAACCTCAACGTGCTCATTCAATTTTTGCGCAAGAACACCGACGCGAAGGTTCTGGCCGAGCCGCAGCTCAACATCGCCGACAATGAAGCCGGCAAACTCTTTGTTGGTTCCCAGGTACCTTTTATCTCCGGAAGTCTCAACACGGAAGTCGGCGGACGCAATGACACCTTCCAATATCGCGATGTGGGCATCATCCTTGAGCTCATACCGCACATCAACACGGCCGACCAGATCGCCCTCAAGATTCGCACTGAAGCCTCAAGCATTCGCAGCGGTGAAACTCTTTTCGGCGGCGCAATTCTCGATACGCGCAATTTTAAAACCGACCTCATGGTGAAAGATAGCGAAACGGTTGTTCTCGGTGGGATCATTCAGCGCGAGGACAACAATGTCGTCCGCAAGGTGCCCGGCCTCGGCGATATTCCCGGCCTCGGCTGGCTGTTCAAAAAGAAAGACAAAATCACCCGCGAGGTCGAACTGATGGTGTTTTTGCGCCCGAAAATAACGCGAACGGCTGAACAAGCGCGGGCGCTCCTCGATGAAGTCGAGCACAAAGTTCCATTGATCAAAGGCTGGCAGGAGGAGAGGCCCGCTCCCGCTCCTGTTCCTCCGCAGTAGGATTCTTTCCCGAGCGCAACAACTTGTCCTTACAGGATGCGCAAACTCGACCCGTGGTCGAATTTGCCGATGCGCCAATC
>DASYTB010000143.1:0-6826 GCA_036002705.1 Verrucomicrobiia bacterium | reverse complement strand
CGCGTAGGTTTCTCACGCCTCATCGGTGCCTTGGCGCTCGCCGCCGCGTGCATCGTTAATTCTCGTACGCAGGTCGTGATCAATGAGATCATGGCCGAAAACAAGACCATCCTAAACCCGGATGGGAGCGTTTCCGATTGGACAGAGCTTTATAACACCTCGGCTCAGGCCGTTTCCCTCGCGCGCTATAGTTTGACGGACAGCACCAATTCTCCTCAAAAATGGGTCTTCCCGTCCAACAGCAGTATCGCCGCCCGCGGTTATTTGGTTGTTTTGCTCGACTCCAGCCGCCCACCCAGCACGGCTGCTGGCCTTGGGCTGAACGCCGGCTTTTCCATCAAGGGTACTGGCGACCAGCTTTCGCTCTATTCACCGGCGACAAATCTGGTCGATACCGTGCGATTCGGTCCCCAAGCGGTTGATAACACCATTGGACGCGGACCGGACGGAACGGGCGCATTTGTCCTGACCACTCCGACGCCCGGCGGCGCTAACATCGCTGGCCAACTCGGTTCTCCATTCGCGCTGCGAATTAACGAATGGATGGCCAGCCCATCGAGTGGAAAAGATTGGTTCGAACTGTACAACCCGGGTACGAATGTGGTGGGGCTTTCTGACCTCTACTTCGCCGACAGCAAAAGCACCTCACCAATTGCGTCGCTCTCCTTCATCGGCACGGGTCTGGACGGTTTCTTGCGTTTTGACGCAAGCAATAGCACAAGCGACAATGAGACGAATTTCAAACTGAGCGGCAGCGGCGACGCGATCGCTCTTTACCGGGCCGGCGTTTTGATCGATTCGGTGGTCTTTGGCCAGCAGGTCACGGATGTTTCGCAGGGGCGCCTCCCGGATGGTTCGGCAAATATCGTTAGCCTGAACCGCGCGACACCCGGGAAGTCGAATTTGATTCTCTACGATGGACTTGTTGTAAATGAAGTGCTCAGCCACACAGACCCTCCTCTGGAAGACGCCGTGGAGTTCTATAACCAAACGGCTGCGCCGGTCGATATTAGCGGCTGGTTCCTGAGCAACAGCCGAAGTGAATTAAAAAAATACAAACTTCCACCGGGTAGCATTGTTCTCGCGAGTGGCTACCTTGTCGTTTACCAGGACCAATTCTGCCCGGACTGTCCTAATCCAACCTCTCCAAACAGCTTTACGTTTAATTCTGCTCATGGCGATCAGGTTTACCTGTCGGAAGCAACCGCCAATGGAAATCTAACTGGCGCGATCGTGACAGAAGTTTTCGAAGCCGCTGAACACGGTGTTTCCTTTGGGCGTTACAACACGAGTGTGCCCGATGATTATAAATTTGTTGCAATGGATCATCTCACCTTTGGCGTCGATAACCCCACGACGGTCGAACAGTTCCGCACCGGCAAGGGCGCGCCCAATTCCGCCCCCAAAGTCGGCCCGGTCGTTATCAATGAGTTGATGTACAACCCGCCGTTAGCTAATCCAACAGATACCGACAACACGCTCGATGAGTATATCGAATTGCTCAACATAACTCCGTTGCCTGTTCCTCTTTACGATCCGGCATACCGGACAAATATTTGGCGACTTCAGAACGCGATCGATTTTACATTTCCCCCTCTTTCCAGCATTCCCGCGTTTCGCGCTGCTTTGGTTGTCTCATTCGATCCGGCTGTTAACACGACTCAGGCCGCGGCTTTCCGCGCCAAGTACTCCGTTCCAGACAACGTGCAAATCTTCGGGCCTTACACAGGCAAACTGAAAAACACCGGGGACGCCGTTGAGCTGTATCGGCCCGATACTCCGCAGGACGCGCCTCATCCGGACGCCGGGTTCGTGCCTTACTTTCGCGTGGACAAGGTTAACTACACCTATTCCGCCCCGTGGCCGCCAAACGCGGACGCAACGGGGAACTCCTTGCAACGCAAGAATGCCACCGCCTTCGGGAATGATCCCGTCAACTGGGAAGTGGCCGCGCCGACTGCCGGCAAAGCGAACCCGTCCGAGACTGTGAATAGCCCGCTTACTATCCTTGGAATCCGTTCCGACCCAGGCGGGCCGATCATTCAATTCACTTCGGAGGTTCGGCACACCTACACCGTCCATTACCAAAACAGTCTCACATCTGCGGGGCCCTGGTCCGATCTCCTCACGACGAACGCGCTGGGCAATTCCGTGACCGTGCAGGACGCTAGCGCGACCGGTGCGCAACGATATTACCGGATTTCTACGCCCGCAGGGCAGTGAGCGGGACTGTGCGCGTGATCTCCGACAGTTCAACGGCGCGATGCTCTTTCGCGCTGCGATATCCTGCTTCAACCAGCGCCATTGTTTTCAGATTATCACGCCCGCTGATGGCCGGTTCTGAACTGGTTTCGAGCGCAATCAGAAGCTGGGCCATGGTTCCTGCAAAAGCGTCGGGAAACCAACTGGCGCTCCAGCCCGGTTTCTGAAAGTCCGCATCGCCACGCCCGGCGTAGCGCAGAGTGGAAGGGGTGGTATAAGGATTCTTGCACCAGCCGATATCTCCGATGGCCAGCCCATTCAGGCCTTCGATCCGCCATCGAATGTAGATATCGCTCGGACACCCTTCTCTGGCCGGCCCCGTCCAGGTGTCGTCGAGGCCGACGCAGCGCAATCCGTTCGCATATTCAAGGATGTAGGAGCAGATTCCGTCCTCGTGGGGAAAATCGGTGCGAGGGTCCGTCCTGAAACTGCAATAGATCCGTTCCGGCTCTCCAAACCAATACCGGAATGTGTCGAGATGATGGATCGACATGATGCGCAAGGTCACCCAGCCCATCTCCCGCTGCCACGGCATCCAATGCGGAATGGCCCGCATGTCGATCGTCGCCAGAACTGGCTGCCCGATGATTCCGTTTTCCAGCAGCGTGTTGCCGCCGCGAACCGATTGGTCGTAGCGCATGTTTTGGTTCACCGCCAGGACAATGCCTGCCCGTTCGCAACGTTCGACCAGATCACATGCTTCGACGTAGCTTACCCCTAAAGGTTTTTGGGCCAGGATTCCTTTAATAGTCCGCTTCTCACACGCCTTGCGAATCAGCCCGGCTTGGGCATTCGGGACGACCGCGATGTCCAGAACCTCAATTTGCGGGTCTTCCAAAAGATCGTCATAATTCTTATGGACCTTCGTTATATCATGCGGCTGAGCTACTTCCAGAGCACGTTCGAAAGTCCGGGAAGCGATGGCCACCGGGTTGAAGCCGGCCTTCCGGTAAGCCGCCAGATGGCAGTCCTTCATGATAAAGCCGCTGCCCAGGCAGCCGATTCGAAAGTCGCGCCTCCGGGGCATCGGTGGGTCGATCCTCAGGTCCATGGCACGACGTTAGAATGACCGGCTGTTTAAAACAAGATCACTGCCTATTCACCTTGCCGCGTATAGGCGCTTTTCCGACTCCCGATACGGAAGCCGCTCCACACAAAACCCTCCCCTGGCCTTATGGCGACCGCTCACCGGGCTAATAGATTATGAACCTGTATCAGACGGCGCAAACCCCGCCAAAGAACAGCAGGCCCAGTCGAAAATATGAAAGCACCCAGAATCCCCATGCTCACCCTTGCCGCGCTCGTGGCGGCGCCCGGCACTCTTGCCGTTTTCGTTGACCCAGGTTTCAACGCCTCAATCTCTGGCGGAATTGTCCACTCCATCGTGAATCAAAATGGAAGCCTTCTCGTTGGCGGCGAATTCACGACCGTTAACGGTGCCGGCGTTCCGCGGATCGCCCGGTTGAACTCCGATGGAACATCGGATTCTTCTTTCAATCCGGCACCCCTGGACGGCGTCGTTTTTTCGGTTGTTCCCGTCCCGGACGACTCCGCTTACATTTCGGGAAACTTCAACACCGTGGCTGGCAACCGCTCGCCCAATCTGGCGCGACTCTCGGGTAATGGGAGTTTCGACTCCGCGCCGACGGCCATCCCCCAAGGCCGGGTCACTTGCATTGCATTCGCTCCGGACGGCGCGCTCTACTTCGGCGGTCAATTCTTAAGAGTGGGCGCGAACAGTAGCCCTTACCTCGCTCGTCTCGCTGCCAATGGCGCTTTTGATCCCTCCTTCCGATCAAGTCTGCTCTCCGGCTTTGCCCTGGAGGGCGGGGTCGATTTCATCACAGTTCAGGCCGACGGGAGAATGTTCGTGGGCGGGACCTTTAATACCTCTCGTGGGTCGGAGCAACTCGTTCGGCTAAACGCCGATGGTTCGCTCGATGCCAGTTTTTCGGCGAGTGGACCTATTCTCTACTGCACGGCGGTTGTTCCTTTGGATGACGGCCAAATCCTCTTGGCGGGCATGGCCACTCCGTCAGGCGACGGATTTGTCCGTCGGCTCAATTCGGACGGCAGCATCGATGCGAGTTTTCAAGCCCCGTCGTTTAACGATTATGTTCGGTGCCTCGCGCTCGATCCCGCCGGCCGGGTTATTGTGGGTGGATCGTTCACTCAAGCCAGCAACCAGCCGATCAGTCATTTGGCGAGACTCAATGCGGATGGATCACTGGATGGTACTTGGACTATCGGCGCAAACGGCATGGTCAAGGCCATCTGCCCCCAAGCCGGAGGCAAGCTGGTTATCGGCGGCCTCTTCAGCGAAGTGGGCGGTCAAATGCACAATGGCATCGCCCGGCTCAATCTCGAGGAGAGCTTCCGTTTCAAATCGACCGCGACCGGCTCGAACGGCCACTTTTCGGCGGCTCTTCCGGCGGACGCCGGCAAGACCTACATCGTGGAAGTTTCGACCGACTTGAAAACGTGGACCCCATTTTCGACGCAAACCGCGACCACCAGCGGCCTTGAGATCCAGGACTCCGACGCCTACCAAACGCCGCTCCGATTCTTCCGAGCGAAGGCTACAGAATAATTTTTCTGGAATGTTCGGAACATCCGTTGGTTCGGACTTTCCTTCGAGAGCGTTCGTGAAGTGAAATGAGCTTTGCCGCCGACAGAAGCTGGCGTACGGTTCTTCTGTGGAGTTTCCACTGACAGAATATATTGAGGCGGCGTTGGACCAAGCCAGCTACGACAAGCTCGAAGATGGCAGCTTCTCCGGCGAGATACGAAGTTTACCAGGAGTTATTGCCTGTGGAAGCAGCTTGAAACAGTGTCAGGATGAACTTCAGTCAACGCTTGAGGATTGGATCCTTGTCGGTCTGCGCTTGGGCCACCGGATTCCCGAGCTGGCGGGATCGGTTTGAATCAAAAAATCGATGGGCGGCTGGAAGCCAACCAAGAGGCGTGACTTCATTCGGAAGCTTCCATCCCTCGGTTTTGCGGGCTCCTACCGTGGACCGCGTCACGAGTTTCTTGTCTTCGAACAACGCTGCCTGACCCTACCTTCAAATCCGGAATATTTGGTCCCAAACCAGAATGCTCGTTCGGCAAGTAGAAACGATCCTGCGGCGCACCGTTGGCGCCGAAGAATGGGAGTCGCTCTGATCGGCCCCCTTACTCCTCCCGTTTTTTCGAAAATGTATGCGTTGCGTAGCCGAAATACGCTTCGGCGGCTTCCATGAGGGTTTCCGAAAGGGTGGGATGCGGGTGGACCGTGGCCGCGAGATCGTGAACGGTCGCGGCCATTTCGATGGCGAGGGTTCCTTCAGCGATTAACTCGCCCGCTCCGGCTCCCACCAGGCCGACGCCGAGGATGCGCTCGGTTTCGGGATCAATAACGAGCTTCGTTAAGCCATCCGTTCGATCAAAGCTCAGGGCGCGGCCGGAAGCGCCCCACGGGAATTTGGAAATATGCACTTCGATCCCTTTGGCTTTGGCTTCCGCCTCGGTCAGACCGGCCCAGGCAATCTCGGGATCGGTAAAAACGACGGCGGGAATGATCACGTTTTCGAAGGCGGCTTCATCGCCGGTGATGACATCGACGGCGATGCGCGCCTCCTTTGAAGCTTTGTGCGCCAGCATGACGCCGCCCGCCACATCGCCGATGGCGTAAATGTTCGGATCGCTTGTCTGTTGTTGCGGGCTGACCGTGATGAAGCCCTTTTCGTCGCGGTTGACTTTGGTGTTTTCAAGTCCGAGATCGCCGCAGTTCGGGACGCGCCCCACGGAAACGAGAACGCGATCGAAGAGTTCCTCCTTCTTCCCCGCCTCGTTCTCGATCACCACTTTAATCTGCTTTCCGACGGTGGCCATGTAACTGACTTTGGTCTTCGTGCGGATCTCCTTGAAATGCTTTTGCGCGTAACGAATGACCGGGCGGACAAGGTCAGGATCGGCGCCGGCCAGGATCGAATCGAGTGCCTCGACGACCACCACTTTGCTGCCGAGGGCGGCATAGACCGTGCCCAATTCCATGCCGATGTACCCGCCACCGATGACCAGCAGGTTTTCGGGTATCTCTTCAATCTCAAGCGCCTCGGTTGAAGTCATCACCCGCGGATTGCCAAGATCGAAAATCTTCGGCAGGGCCGGTTTGGAGCCGACCGCGACAATGGCTTTTTCGAATTGGACGAACTTTTGCCCTTCGGCGGTCTCGACGCGCAGGCTCTGCGAATCCTCGAAATAACCGCGTCCATGCATGACATCGACTTTGCGCATCCCGGCGAGGCTTTTCACGCCGCCCGCGAGTTTTTCGAGAATGCCTTCCTTCCAAGCGCGCATCTTGTTGAGATCGAGGATGGGATTGCCGAAAGTAATCCCGCGAAAGCCCGATTCCTTCGCTTCCTGCATGATTTTGGTGGCGTGCAGCAGCGCCTTGGATGGAATGCAACCGCGATTCAAGCAGACGCCGCCTAGGCGTTTCTCGCGTTCGATGAGCGTGACTTTCTTTCCTTTGTCGGCGGCGTAAAAGGCTGCGGCATAACCGCCCGGTCCGGCGCCAATG
>DASYTB010000142.1:0-2877 GCA_036002705.1 Verrucomicrobiia bacterium | reverse complement strand
GGTGTTAAATTCGAGGCCTATTGCACGCTCTGCCTCTGCTCGGCGGCGACCTCCGTTCTCGTGGCCGGACCGGCGGCTGCTGAAGTGCTCGCGACGCTGCAACATTTGAAGCGCGCGCAGGCGCAAAACATTTCTCTTTGGCGCGCCCTTCGGGGAACCGACTGAAATGTGGCCGCACATCGTCAACGCCGTTTTTGGAATTTGGCTGATGGCCGCGCCCAACCGGCTTGATCTAAGCCAGTTTCCGACGCAAAACGAACGGCTGCTTGGGCCGATCGTCGCAGCGCTCGGCGTGGCCTCAATTTTCGAGGCTACCCGCGAACTTCGCTGGCTTCTCTGCGGCATCGGTATCTGGCTCATCTTCGCCCCGTTTGTTTTGGGGTACGCAAACAATGAGCCACTGGCCGCGAGGAATGAAATTCTTTGCGGCGGAGCGATCGCGCTGGTCGCAATTTTTCGCGGTCGAATCAGGCAGAGGCACGGCGGCGGGTGGAAAGAATTGTGGAAACGAACGTAGGATGAATTATGCCGGAAAACAAAGGAGCAGTGGTCGCGATTGCACACACCCATGAAAAGCATCGATCCATCGAGCGCGTCACCGCATTGGTGGAAAGCGCGCTGTTGCGGCTGGGCGGGATTTCGCAATTCGTACCGCCGGGCGCGACGGTGCTGATCAAACCGAATCAAACCGTTTATTATTCGGCGGAAGAAGGTTGCACGACGGATCCAAGGGTCGTCGGCGCGCTGATCCGCCTTTGTAAAAAGGCGGGCGCCGAACGGGTGCAGGTGGGCGAATCCAGTGGGGGATTTTTTTCTTCGCGCGACTGCATGCGCATCACGGGCATGACGGCGATGGCGGAACGGGAAGGGGCTGAATTGATTGATCTTGGCAGTGATGAGGTTCCAAATCGCCTGGTTCGGATTCCTGACGGTCGCGTGATTAAGGAAGTTCCCCTCCCCGCGCCGCTGCTCGATGCCGACGTTATCATCGATGCCCCGAAAGCCAAAAACCACCATATCGAGCCGATCTCGGGGGCGCTCAAGAACTGGGTGGGCAGCGTCAACCAGAGCTGGCGCAATTTCAATCACGGGGACAAGGACATGATCGATCGCTTTCTCGATATCATGAGCGTCACCAAGCCGGCGCTTTGCGTCGTGGATGCGCTGATCTGCGGCGAAGGCGATGGACCGATTGCCAATCTTCCGCATTGGGCCGGATGCATTCTCGCTTCGACCGATCCCGTCGCGACCGATGTGTCTATCGCGCGCTTGCTCAGGCGCGATTGGACGCGGCTCGAATTCGCGAAGAAAGCCGAGGAACGCGGCCTGGGTGTGCGCGAACCGATCGAATATCGCGGCGTCCCCATCGAGCAAGTTGCGTTTGATGCGTGGCGCGGCCATGAAGGTTACGATTACCTTCCTCTGAATTTTCTCGTCGGCAAAGGAGTGACGCTCGAGGGCACGATTGGCCACGTGAAGAGCGTTCTCGATAGCATGCTCGCCCGCGGCGAGATCGCCAAAGTCCTCGCGCTCACAGGCACGCCGACCATCATGATCGGCGAAGTGGATGATCCCAATTTCGAAGAGCACCTCAAGGAAGGGCCTTACATCGTTTTCGATGACGCCGCCATACCGCAATACAAGAACGATTCCCGAGTTTATTTCGTGCCGGGGCATCCGGTCCTGCGGACGGCGATGCCGGAACTGATGCGCGGGCTCGGATTGAAGTTTCCTGGGACGGTTAAAATGAAATGGGAACAAATCGAACGGCAGGCGTTGCACGGCCTCGAGCTTGGATCTCCCAAGCGCAAGCTGCTGGCCATGGGCCAGCCCGTGGGTGCGGCGGCACTGGTGGTCGGCAGCATCCTCGCGGGTAGCTACCTTCTGGGAAAGATGGCCAGTTCCGGCCATCGGATGGCGCATGGCAATGGGAACGGGAAGGGCCATGAGAATGGGAAGGGCCGGGGGAACTAATTTCGTGTGAGCGTCCGGAATCACAAGAAGCAGGAGCGTCCCCCGGTGGGCACACGGCGGTTTATGTTTGCCACCGGGATCGAGGGGAGTTACCCCACGATTAAACTGCCAGATGGTCGGCGCAAGCGAATGGATGAATTCGAAAAGTGCGGCCACTACAAGCGATGGAAAGAAGACTTCGAACTCGTGAAGGAAATGGGCCTTGAATTCCTCCGCTACGGCCCACCTTACTTCAGCACTCACGCCGGTCCCGGCCAGTACGACTGGAGTTTTGCCGACGAAACATTCGATGCCCTCGACAAAATGGATATCACTCCCATCGCCGATCTTTGCCATTTTGGCGTGCCGGATTGGCTGGGGAATTTTCAGAACCCTGACTTCCCGAAATATTTCGCCGAATACGCGGAAACATTCGCCCGGCGGTTTCCGTGGGTGCGCCTATTTACTCCGATCAACGAAGCGATGGTGGCCGCACGATTTTCCGCGCAATACGGCTGGTGGAACGAATGCGAAAAATCCGACGCTACGTTCGTTAAGGCCCTCAAGCATCTCTGCGAAGCCAACCTCCGGGCTGAAGCCGCCATCCTGAAAGCGCGGCCCGACGCCACTTTCATCCAGAGCGAATCCACCGAATATTTTCATGCTGAAGAGCCGCAATGCGAATCGCGCGCCGCGTTCCTCAACGAACTGAGATTTCTCGCGCTGGACCTAAGCTATGGCTACCCGATCAATGTTTTGGTTTATGAGTATCTCCTCGATCACGGGATGAAACGCGAGGAGTATCATTGGTTTCGCGAGAATACCGTCAAAGGCCGGTGTATCATGGGCAACGATTATTACATTCGCAACGAACACCTCGTCCATGCTGATGGCTCGATATCGTCTTCGGGGGAGGTTTTCGGC
>DASYTB010000141.1:0-9184 GCA_036002705.1 Verrucomicrobiia bacterium | reverse complement strand
AGGATTTTTCTTCTTGATTTTTGATCCCCATATCGTCCGCGGCAAATGCGGGCGCCAGTGTCGCGGCCATCAACCAAACCAGAGCGCGCATGTTCATGGCAAGTGTTGTAGCCGAACAAAAATTGAAACGCAACCAGCGCGAAAGTGTCTGTGAATATGGAGTTTCGACGAAACCGTTTGACTTGAACTCGCCCTTGAAGATAATGCGTTTACCAACGATGCCGAACATGGCCTATGCCTAAACTTGTCGTACTCAGCGAAGGACTCACGGGCCGCTCGCACGAACTCAAGGTCGAAAAAACGACGATTGGCCGGCTGGAGGATAACGCCTTCCAGATCGCTGAACAGTCCGTTTCCAGCCATCATTGCGAGATTTTGCTCAAGGGCAACGACGTGGTGGTGAAGGACCTGAATTCGACCAACGGCACTTACATTAATGGCGAGAAAATCAGCGAAAAGCCCCTGAAGGCCGGCCAGATTCTCCGTCTCGGCTCGATTGAAGTCCGCCTCGAGGGTGATCCCGGAGCCGCGCCCACGCCGGAAAAGAAAAAAATGGACCCGAACACCCGGGTGATTCCGCGCGGCGTGAAGTTGAACGAATTCGAGCAGGGGGCGACCGGCGTCAAGTTCGACAAAAACTCTCCGTTTGCCAAGAAATCCAATAAGACGAACCTGATTTTTATCGTGGTCGGTGTTGTTCTCGGATTAGCGATTATCTCGTTCCTCGTCCTCGCTTTTCTGAAGATGCACGGGGAATAGCCGCTGCGACGGGGGCGAGCAGCTATCTCGAACTACTTTGGAGAGAGGCTTGCGAACCTTACCGGATGTCCGTCGTCGCAATATTGAAGCAAAAGAGATATTCCTGGTCGCGAAGATAAAGCTTCCCGTTTGCGATGACGGGATGCGTCCAGACTTTCCCTTCCCGGCTACGTTGAGCGGACTGCGGCTTCAAGGTAAAACGCCCATGATCCTGCCAGCCTTTGGGTGACGCTTCCGCGAGCACGACCGTGCCGGTATTTTCGTCAAGGCAATACAACCGGTCGCCCGCCGCCAGCACAGCCCCTTTTCCCAGATTCTTCGAAGCCCAAACTTGCTCGCCAGTAAGAAATTTTTGGCAAAGCCAACCCGAACCATCCGAATAGCCGTAGAGATAATCGCCGACGAGAACCACGCCGCCATGATGATTTTTCATCACCTTATGGTCGTAGATCGTTTCCGGCTTATTCCCTGGATTGATCTTCACCAACTTATCCCCCGCGCCATAGCCGCTGGTGATGTAAACGTAATTATCGTGAACGACCGGGCTGGGAATAACGGCCGTTCGCCCATGCCAATCGGATTGCCAGAGAACTTTTCCATCCTCCGGGGCCACGCCCACCACGGCGGGCGGCATCAATTGAACCAATTGGCGCGTGCCGTTGATTTGCGCGGGAACCATCGACGAATAGTGGGCAGGCGCGGTGAAATCTTTCGTCTGCCATTTCATCTCGCCTGTCCGGGCATCGAGGGCCGCGATGGCGCCTTTGCTTCCGCCCGGAGTGCAATAGACGTTTTGGTCGTCCACATAGAGCGATTCCGTATAGCCCCACGTCGCGACATTTCCGCCCAATTCGCGCATGGTCTTTTTCCAAAGCGGTTTGCCGTCCTGAGTATTTGCGGCAATAAGGATCCCTTCGCCATTCAACGCAAAGACTCGATCTCCTTGCACTGTCGGAGTACCCCGCGGTCCATCGCCATGGCTCTCGCTAAAAGTCGGGCCGATCACGGTGGCCCAAATCTCCTTGCCATCTTTCGCGTCGAGCGCGATCAGATAGTCCCGCTCGCCGCGCAGGCCCATCGTATAAATTCGGCCATTGACCACCGCAATGCCGGAATAGCCCGCGCCCGCAGTGCTATTAAGCCAAACTTGCTTCGGCCCCGCCGACGGCCAATCCTGGAGCAGGCCCTTTTCCTTCGAGACATGGTCGCGGTCAGGGCCGCCCCATTGCGGCCAATCCTCCGCCTGAATTCTCGAGACGACGGCCAGAGCCAGAAAGACCGCGCAGCCAACCAATTTGTTCATAGCAATTATTTACGTGCCGATGTTTTGACCTTTTCGAGCGCTGTTCGCAAGGGGCTAGTCACTTATTGATGAAGTGCTTCCAATGACCAACGCTCCCGAGAACTGCGCAATCGACAACCCCCAAAAAATTCCAGGATGTCGACGCTTGTTGAGCGATGAACGCATGATCATTCTAAATGGGCGCGTCAGTTATAATGGTTCAGGACGGACGCCGGAGCAATATATCTCGCAATATGATCACCGCGATCCTGCACCTTTTCGGAGCGCTTCTGGGAACGGCCGGTACGCTGTTCCGAGTGGCCTTTCATTTGTTCTTTATATTTTTAGGCCTGCCCTTCCTCTTCTTTTCACGCCGGCGAGTCCGCGCCGTCCTTCTCCTCGCTGGGTTCGCGGCGCTCGCGTATCACCTGGCGAACCGCAACCGGGTAAATCCGCCCCGCAACCCGCCCGTGATCACTATCTAACCGGCGGCCCGGTCCCGGTCCCGGCGTTACAGCGCCCCCGGCCATCCTGAACACCGAATCCGTGGCTCGACAGTTGAAATTGCCGGAGGGGTCGCCTAGGATTTTCGTATGCCGTCAACCACCGATCCATTGGTCTTGCCCTCCAAAAGGCCAAAGGAGCAGACCAGCGAGTCGCACGAGCCTGGTTACGTCGTGATTTGCTGGGATGACCCGGTCAACCTGATGGATTATGTGACGCATGTGTTCCAAAAGGTGTTTGGCTGGCCACGGGGAAAGGCCGAATACCATATGCTCCAGGTCCATAACACCGGAAAAAGCGTCCTGGTCCGCGAAAGCCTCGAAAAGGCCGAGCATTACGTGCATCAACTGCAACGCTACAGTCTCCACGCCACGATGGAGCGGGAAGACTAGCAAATGACCCGAAAAAGACGTCTCAGGAATGATTCCAATCTGAAGAGGCTCGCCCTCTCGGTTCGCTCGCGTTTTAATCTTCTGACCACCCGCTCGACATGCAGCTCCTGAAACGCGACCAGACCGGAATTGTTTTTCTCCTTGGGAAACGGGAGCGTGAACTGATGATCAGCTTGCTCAAGCGTTATCCGGTGATGGTCGGCGCGCATTTTCGGGCGCGGCATCCCGCTCGCACACCGGAGACGAAGAAAAATCAGGAAGTGCTCGAGGAAGCGTTGGCTGAACAACAGAATGAAAACCGCCGCGCCCTGGAACAAATGCTCAACGAGACCGGAAGATTCTCGGAGAACGAACTCGGCTTTGCTTTTAAGTTGAGCCATTCAGAAGTGGACTGGCTGCTCCAAGTGCTGAACGACGTTCGGGTTGGAAGCTGGATCCAGCTTGGCGAACCGGATACCAACGCCAAAGCGCCCCCAGCCGCGACGGAAGAAAATGTGCAACTCGCGTGGGCCATGGAAATGGCGGGGCATTTCCAGCACATATTGCTTGAGGCCGTCAACGCGCCCGCAGAGTAGTATGTTCGGCAGTTTTAGAAAGCACGATCCGGAACCGCCCAATGTCTTCTCGGAAGGGCGCGCCGGCTCACAGCTTCCCTTCGTTGACGAGAATCTGGTTGATATCGGCGGCGAACTCAATGTTCAGACACTTCTCCGGGCTTATCGCAGCGGCTCCTTTCCGTGGACGGTGGACCCGGTGACCTGGTGGTCGCCAGATCCAAGGGCGGTGATCGAGTACGGATCACTGCACGTTTCTCGAAGTCTGGCCCGCGCGATTCAAAAGGGCCGATTTTCTGTGACCGTCGATCAGCAATTCGACGACGTGATTGATGCCTGCGGGGCATGGGCTCCGCAGCGACGGACAACATGGATCACCGCCGAATTTGTCCGCGCGTACAAGGAAATGCACCGGGCAGGGCACGGACACAGCCTCGAGGTATGGCAGGGTGGCAAACTGATTGGGGGCATTTACGGCGTCGCCATCGGCGGATACTTCGCGGGGGAATCGATGTTCCACCGCGTCAGCAACGCTTCGAAGGCGGCCGTTTATTTTCTCGTCCAGCATCTGCGCGGTCGCGGTTACACGCTTTTCGATATTCAGATGCCGACGCGGGTTACCCTGCAGCTTGGCGCATCGCTCCTGCCCCGCCGGGAATTCCTGGTCCGCCTCCGGGATGCTCAGCGGCTCCCCGCGACCTTTGGCTCTGAATTCGCCGGAAAATCTTGAGGCTCACGCGCCCGGCTGCGCTGTTTGCCAACTTGCCCCAAAAACCCTGCAATTCACCCCAGTCGATCAGCGGTTCGTACCACATTACCGGTAACCCGGCGAAGAGCGATTAGTTTGCTGGCCGACCCGAGAACCCACTTATGGCTGGAGAAGCAGCGCCGCAATCATCACCCACTCCCGCGAAGCGGAAGTACGTCCGTGCCGTCGGGCCGAAGCTGCGAATTTTGCTCTACGCGATCTTTGGCTTGGTGGCGGTGCTCGGGGCGAATTCGGCGTATCTGCTGAGCATCACCATTTTGGAAAAGGCCACGGGTTTCCTCTACCAGAATTATTTTTACCAGATGATGTTCCTGGTGCACCTGGTTCTCGGCCTTCTTTTGCTGCTCCCCGTCATTGTCTTCGGGATTGGCCATATCAAGAACAGCTACAACCGGCCCAACCGGCGCGCCGTGCGGGTGGGTTACACGCTCTTCGCGGTGAGCTTGATTCTTCTCGTTTCGGGCGTGGCGCTGATGCGGATTGGAGGCTTCCAGATCAAGGACCCGGCTGTCCGTTCGCTTTCCTATTGGGCTCATGTGGTCACGCCCCTGCTCACCGTCTGGCTCTACATTTTGCATCGGCTCGCCGGGCCGCGCATCAAATGGAAGGTCGGCCTAAGCTGGGCCGCCGCGGTTGGAGTGACGGTGATCGCGATGGTCTTTTTGCACGCGCAGGACCCGCGGAAATGGAACGTGGTCGGACCAAAAGAAGGCACGAAATATTTTGAACCATCACTGGCGCGGACGGCCACGGGCAATTTCATTCCGGCGCGCACGCTTCTGATGGATGCTTACTGCCTCAAGTGCCATAAGGATGCGTATAACGACTGGTTCCATAGCGCGCACCATTTCAGTTCGTTCAACAATAAACCGTATCTGTTCAGCGTCCGCGAAACGCGCAAGGTCTCTTTGGAGCGCGATGGAAATGTGAAGGCGGCGCGCTGGTGCGCGGGGTGTCACGACGTGGTCCCGTTTTTCAGCGGCGCGTTCGATGATCCGAAATTCGACGACGTGAATCATCCGACGGCGCAGGCCGGCATCACCTGTACGGCGTGCCATTCCATCACGCATGTGAACAGCCCGCGTGGGAACGCCGATTACACGATCGAGGAGCCGATTCATTATCCCTTCGCCTTCAGCACGAATCAATTCTTGCAGTTTGTGAACAATACCCTCGTGAAGGCGAAACCCGAGTTTCACAAGACGACCTTTCTCAAGCCCGCGCACAAAACGGCGGAGTTTTGCTCGACCTGCCACAAAGTCAGCGTGCCCTACGCGCTGAATCATTATAAGGAGTTTCTGCGGGGGCAAAATCACTACGACACGTATTTGCTCAGCGGCGTCTCGGGGCATAACGCGCGCTCTTTCTATTATCCCCCCAAAGCGCAGCTCAATTGCGCCGGTTGCCACATGCCTCTCCAGATTTCCGATGATTTTGGCGCGAGGCGAAATGGCACCAATGTAAACCTCACCATTCACAATCATCTTTTTCCCGCTGCGAACACCGGGATTGCCTTCCTGAAAAACGATTCCGAGACCGTTAAGGCGCACGCGGACTTCTTGAAAGAGACGCTCCGTGTCGATGTTTGTGGTCTGAAAGAAGGAGGTGCCATTGACGCTCCGTTAATCGGGCCGTTGCGTCCGCAAATCCCGACGCTCAAGCGCGGACAAAAATATCTCGCTGAAGTGGTGCTTCGAACAATGAAACTCGGCCACCCGTTTACTCAGGGAACCGTTGATTCGAATGAGGTTTGGGTGGATGGAAAAGTGAGCAGCGGCGGCAAGCTGATCGGGCGCACCGGGGGTTTAGGTGAACACAATGCGGTTGATCCGTGGTCACACTTCGTCAATGTGTACATGCTGGATCGGAATGGCAACCGCATCGACCGGCGGAATCCACAGGACATCTTCACCCCGCTTTACAATCACCAGATTCCGCCCGGCGCGGCGCAGGTCGTGCATTGTGAGTTCACAGTACCACGGGACATAACCAAGCCGCTGGAACTTGAGTTCAAACTGCAATACCGAAAGTTCGACACTACTTACATGCAATATGTCATGGGCAGGGACTACACCAATGATCTGCCCATCACCACGATCGCGGCGGATCGGATCGTGCTGCCTGTCGAGGGACTTGCGGCAAACATCGAGAACACGCCCTCCAAAATCGACCTCTGGCAACGCTGGAACGATTATGGGATCGGTTTGTTGCTCGAGGGTTCCTCTGGAAGCGAAAAGGGCGAATTGATCCAGGCGGAGGCCGCCTTCCAGGAAGTCGAAAAGCTGGGACATTCGGACGGCCCGCTCAATCTCGCGCGCGTCTATCTCAAGGAAGGCCGCTTGAATGACGCCGTCGCGGCGCTCGATCGGGCCGTGAAGTTCAATCCGCCCGCGCCGCGCTGGACCGTGGCGTGGCTGACGGGGATGGTAAACAAACAAAACGGCTATCTGGACGACGCGATTAAGCAATTCCGCGGGGTGCTCGAGGATCGCGACGCTGACCTCGATCAGCGCCTATTCGACTTCAGCCTCGACTACGAAGTCATTAACGAACTCGGCCAGACCTATTTCGAACGCTCGAAAATGGAACGCGGCGATAAAGCCAAACAGCAGGAATTCCTCGAAAAAGCCGCCGAGCGCTTCCAGCGAACGCTGGAGATTGATCCTGAAAACCTGACCGCCCATTACAATCTCGCTTTGATCTACGCTCAGCAAGGCAAGCGGGACCTGGCTGAACAAGAGCGCAAATTGCACGAGCGTTACCGTCCCGACGACAATGCTCAGGATCGCGCCATCGCCATCCAGCGCGCCAAAAATCCCGCCGCCGATCACGCCGCGCAATCGATTGTGATTTACGATATGCAGCGGCCGGGGTCCCTTGGGCTGGCGTCTCCTTGACGCTGCCAGCCGCGTCGGTGCGAACTTCTGGCAACGCAAGCATTACCCCGACGTCATCCAGGTGTTCAACGAAGCGTTGAGCGAGAGGAATGCGATCTTCACGGGGTGAGGCGCGCCATTCAACTATCGAGGGTGTGTGGACCGGTCGGCGATCCAGCGATAATCGACGCTTGATTTCCTCAACGGCAGCCCGCCAAACCAGCCAGAGGCCGTAATCCGGCGGCTTTTGGTCTGCGGATCGCGCCAGGCATGAATTTCGGCGTGTCCATCGGCAAAAGAAAACCCGGCCGCGCCATTATGGTAGGAAGCGGGCAGATCGCTCCAGGCGGAAGCCTGGGTCCAGTTCGGGTCGTTCCAAATCATTCCGTCGTTGATGCTATCGGGGTGTTCGTCCAGCGTTACAAAGGTATTGGCCGCCTGATCGAAGTCGCCGAGCTTCAAAAATTGTTTATAGCCCGGAGAAAGATAATTGTCCGCGCCTTGCAAAAGATCACCCGGATTGCCGACAAAGGCGTTCATTGAATAACTGCGCAACCGCTTATCCCAGCCGGCGGCCATTTGCTCCGGGGTTAGAGTCTTATCCGCCGGACATTTATAAACCGTGAGGGACTTCGCGGTGTACGGAGAAAGTTTGGCCCCGGTGATATAGATTTGATTGGTATTGTCGGGCGACAAATCCCAGGTCATAACGTTATTGGCCCAGCTATCGCGGCTTTTCCAGGTCTCCTGGATGCCGTGATTGTTGACCAGCGTATCATTGTAATCGCCGGCGTACTGAATCCACGCGAGCATCAACTGGCGTGAATTGTTCATGCAATAGGCGCCCTGACCCTGCGCTTTGGCGCGGGAGAGAGCAGGCAGAAGCAGGGTCGCCAGAATGGCGATAATGGCGATGACGACCAGTAATTCGATGAGCGTAAAGCCAGCCGAACGGATCCTGTTCCTAAGTATTTGCATAATTCGATAAATTTGTTTACCGCGCAATTTCAGGGCTTGCCGGTGCCGGGCTTAAGGCAATTGTGATGCCAAGTTCCGCGAGAACTATGGCCCGACCAGATTTGCCGAGTCCGTTCGACACCTCAGAGCAGCCGCGAGGTTCGCGAGTCCCTTTTTTCCGCCACCGGAGCAAATATTTCCCTTCCGATCCCTTTGTCATTGCCTACTTAACAGACAACCAGTCCTCGGACTGAGACAATCCCCTTGAGAACCCCGTGGGAGGCGCGCCGTTCCGAAATTCACCAAGGCATTTTCAGAAAAAGATCAGGTTGCAGTTTTCAAAAGTGTGCTACCTTCAGTAGCTCGTTGGATCCAGGGAATCCCCGCGAGCGTAAGTCACAGGCGAAGCCCCGCCCGCGCAAAGCACAACACGTACTACAATTCTGCCTATGACTAGAAAGCTCTGGAAGGCCGCGGCGCTCTGCGCGTTTTCGCTCCTTCCGATCAGCACCCTGCATGCTCAAGGTTTGCCCGCGCTAACGAACGCGCCAATCGGATCGTTCCTGGTTCGCGGCCAAACGGGCATTACAAATAACGATCCGGGCGTCAACAGCTCCTACTCCATCGTTGGCGGTGGCAACGAGCTTTGGGGGCCAGCGGATAAAGGAATCTTTGGCTATTTTAATATGAACGGCGATTTCGACGTGAAAGTTCGCGTGGATTCGCTGCAGCCTGTTCATACCTACGCGAAAACCGGTTTAATGGTTCGCGAAAGCTTGAGCTCCCAGTCCCGCATGGTTTCACTTTTCGCGACCCCGACCGGGCCAACTCAGTATCCAACCAACACAACGGACACCCCGACCGGTGAAGATCAGGTCGAATTCAATTTCCGCCGCGCGACCAGCGATGGTTCCAACAGCATTCTGCTCGGTTCGCCCGCATATCCCAACGCGTGGCTGCGTCTGGCCCGGCGGGGAAATGTCTTTTACGGTCTCGTGAGCCACGATGGAACGAACTGGATCAACAGCAGTTCGGTGGATACCGCCACCTGGCCGGCGGGCGCGTTCAAGGGCGTGGTCCTGCTTGGTCTC
>DASYTB010000140.1:0-1894 GCA_036002705.1 Verrucomicrobiia bacterium | reverse complement strand
ACTGCCTTTTCGCCTACCGACAGCTGATTTACCTATGATAGACGTGCTGTAGAGGAGAAAAACAAAAGATGGGTTGGCCGGGACTTGAACCCGGAACCAACGCCTTAAAAGGGCGCTGCTCTACCATTGAGCTACCAACCCCCGGGAGGAGCTTCAGCCTCTACGATGATTCGCTTTCGCGTGCAAGGGACGAAGCAGGCTTGCGTTTGAAGAAAGCGGGCGCGTTACAAAACCGGCAAGTCGCGCAATGAATTGTGTGGCCGGAGTAATTCGAAAACCTCCAGACCGGCCGCTCGCGCCCCTGCCCAATCGCGTTCTGGATCGTCGCCCACATGCAGCACTTCATCTGGCTTGAGGCGACTGATTTCCAGTGCCCGTCGGTAAATCGCGGGATCGGGTTTATCCGCTCCAAGCTCACTGGAAATGAAAATGTGCCGGAAGAAGTGCGATATCGAAAGATGCTCAAGAATCATTCGCAGCCGTCCGTCGAAATTCGAAACTACCGCCAGTTCGAAGCGTGGGTAGAGGGCCTCTAGAACCTCAGAAACTTCCGGATAACATTTCCAAACCCCAGCCTCTGCAAAGTGACTGTAGGCAGCCTCGAAAAACGTATCGAGGTCCAGCGGGTCGAGCTCTACTTGAGTTCGCTTAAGCAAACGCTTGACGAGATCGCGCCACCACCCTTTGTCGTCGTCCTCGCGCGGCGCGCCAGTCGCGGGGCGCATCGGCATTTCTTTCCAAACCTGGGCAAAGCCGCGATCCAACGCGGCGGAATCCAGGGCAAGCCCCTGTTGCCGGCCCACGAGGGCGTAATGCTGTCCAACGCTTTTCGTTAGGCGAATGAGTGTGCCCGCGGCATCAAAAAAAATCCCCTGGCCCATTTTCGCTTTTCATTTGCGCAGTAGCCCGCAACTCCGCAACTGTGATCTGGAATTTGTGAGCCTACGGACCTTGCCTGACGAAACCACACCGGTCGAACACAACGACCCGGTGAATGCCCGCATTCTGGCGATCTCCGAGGACAAGGTCGTCGGCTTCGTGCGCGAGCCGTTTCGTGAGATCGCCGTCCGCTCCGGCCTGCCGCTGGAGAAAGTGCTGGAACGGATCCGAGCCATGCTGGAAGCCGGGACAGTGCGGCGGGTGCGTCAGACTCTGCTCGCCACCAACCTTGCCCAAGGCGCGCTTGTCGCCTGGAAAGTGCCGCCGGAAAAAATCGATGCAGCCTTCGATTGGATGTCGCAGCGCGATCCGTTCTCGGGCCATGTCGTTTTGCGCTCGACCGACGCGATCACGGCTGGCTCCGAGTACAAACTTTGGACGACATTGAAAGTTCCGCAGGGCTTCTCTCTGCGGCAGCACGCTGAAACTCTCGCCCGCATTGTGGGGGCCGAGGATTTCCGGCTCATGCCGGCAAAGGGAATCTTCACTCTGGGTGTCGGACACGTCAGGCGCAAGAATGTTGCGCCGGGCACGCGGACGGAAGAGCCGGCGACGATGATCGTTGTCCAGCCGGCCACGTTGAGCGAGCACGAATGGAAGATCCTGACGGCGTTGAAGCGTGAATTCGCTCCATTTGAGATTCAAGACTCCCCCTGGCTCGGACGGGCGGAGGAAGCCGGCGTTCCGCTCGAAGAATTTTTTGCCGTCGCTGAAGACCTCACCAAAAGAAAGATCATCGGCCGTTTTTACACCTTCCTCGAGCACGTCAAGCCGTCGTTAGGCGGAGTTCGCGTAACGCGTTTCAACGGGCTCTTCCATTGGGCAGTACGGCCCGGACGCGAAGTGGAAACAGGTGGCGAAGTCGGGCGCCATGAAATTCTCACGCATTGTTATTGGCGCGAGGCCGGCCCTGAATTCCGCAACGTAAACATCATGGCGGTGGCGCACGGCACGG
>DASYTB010000139.1:0-5055 GCA_036002705.1 Verrucomicrobiia bacterium | reverse complement strand
CTTTTCTCTCGAAAGGCCATCTGGCAATTGAGACCGACTTTCTTCGACAGTTCCGCCACCTGCGACAGGGAAAAGCCGTTGGTCGTCGAAGCGGAATTGAAAATCTCCATCATTGCGTTTGTGGAAGACGATTTTTGGAGGCTTTGATCCGAGGTGAGAATGGAGCGCAACGCCAACGGCCCACAGCGGAACGCGATTTCGGGACGGTTTTTCATGTTCCAAAGCGCCTCTCGCACCCCAGCGACCTTTTCCGTGGCCGGTCCTGAGACGGGTCGATTCTTGATTTCGTTGAGCAGCTCTTCGATTTCATCCATCCGCCCCAGGCGCGCCTTCATGTAGATAAGTTCGCCCAAAGCCTGGTCGGCGAGGGCCCGTGCTTGGGGTTCCGTGGCATCTTTGGCCAGGGTCCATGCTTCGCTCCACGCATCCATGGCGAGGGAGTAATGCGCAGTGTTGTAATACTCCAGGCCTAAACCCGTGAGGAGGGCGGGTGCCCAAGGCGATTTCGGGTAGCGCTTTAAAAAATCAGTCAGGGCCGAGAAATCGTCGGGCCCGGAGCGTTTGGAATAACCGATCAAAGCAGCCGCCAGCGCCGAATTCTCGTCTCGGGTTGGCTTGCGCCCCACAACGACCAACGGTTCAGGGAAAACGTGCGCCTGGAAGATTTCCTCAACGGTTGGGTTTTCGGAAAACTGGAGCGCTTTGGGCGTTTTAGGGGCTTTGGGCCCCGTTTCCAACTTCTGCATATGCGGCGGGCCGGCCTTCGGGGCATCAGCCCGAGAGATCGCCGGTTGACAAAAGAGCGCACAACAGACCACGGAGATTGTGATCGATCGACTCATACTTGCTGGCACGTTTCCTTCGAAAAAATTGGTTACCACCAATGGGTAAGCCTGCGGAGGAAGGAATCTTTCAACAAAATACGTGGGAAGGCGTTTTTGCCTTCTAAAACGCATGGGATGGAACGGCTTTGAAAGGGAAAGACGAGGATTATCCTATTCGGTCCAGTCCAAACCCAATTGGCGCAACCTCTCTCTCACATCAGCCAAATCCCAGACTTGCAGATGGCGCGCGTCGAGACTGGCCGCCAGGTAACGTCCATCCCGGCTGACGGCGAGCGGGAGAGTGCCCGTCGGGAGCGGCAGAAGAAGTTCCAGCGTTCGATAATTGTACAGGCCGGCGGTGCGAAAATCGCTGGTCAGCCAGAACGTTTGGCCATCTGGCATGAAGAGGCACCCTATGAAGTTCGTCAGATCCCGCGCAAGCTGCCACGTCTCTGTATTCCAGATTCGCACGCCGGCGGGTGAGTTGATGGCAAGTTCGTTTCCCACTGGGGAGAACGAAAAACTGCCCACGCTGCCCGGTCCTTTCAGCGTGGCGAGGTGCCGCAGGTCCGGCAGTCCGTAAACATTCAATATGGCCTCGTATGCCGCAAAGATCGCGAGAGAGCGTCCATCCGCTGAAGCCCCATTGATCCCGTGAGCGGTTCGGATCCAATGCGGATTGGCAAAGAGGTCAGACAAAACAGATGAGCCTTTAAAGGATGTGAGGATGACCCGGTTCGAAGCGAGGCACAATGAAGTAAACGTCTCTGAAGTGAATTTCTCCTTCGGGTTCACGATATTCAGGGGTTCGAGCAGCGCGGATTGATCAGGCTGCTTGTAGGGAGAAGATGCCAATGTGAATACCCGTAGTCGGGACTGGCGAAAAGTTCCTCCGGCGCGGAAAAGTAAAGGCGGGCATCACCGTCTTGTTCAATCAAGGCGCCGGGCGACTCCGATTTCAGATCCCACAGCCCGATCCGCTGGCTGGCTGAAGCTGCAAGCCATCTGCCATTCGGCGAAAACGCAGCGTAGTGCAGCTTGGGACCGAGGTCTTCGGAGAATTCGCGGCGGCCCGCCGGACGTTCAAAGGCATGGATTTTTATTTCCTTGTCGTTAAGGGTAGCGCAGTGGAGACCGTCTGCGGAAAATTGCAGGGTAAAACTGTCCACCCGATGGTGAAGGCGCGCGTCATTCGGCGCAAATCCCAGCAAATAAGCTCCCGCTCCCACCCGCCGCTGATCAGATAGTCGCCATCCGGGCTGAACGCAACGGAAGCTGCTTCCGCCTTGTGATGCCCAAGAATACGGGTCTCACCGCTCCGAGAATCGAGCAAATGCACCGCTCCGGATTCATCGCCGATGGCGATCCAGTGTCCACTCGGATGCCAAGCCACATCTAAAGGGGAATCAGCGAAATGATGGCTAAGAAGAGTCGCTCCGCTCCCGCTGTCATAAACGGAGACTGAATTCGAATCGAAAGCGGCGGCGAAACGCTCGCCATCAGGCGAATACACAAGCGGATCAGGAGCTTGTTCGACATTGAATTGTCCATTCTGATCGCCGCTTTCCAGATCAAACGTGCCGATTACCCGCCTTCCCAAACTGGCCATGAGCCGAGGCAAAACAGGATGAAACGAAACAGTCCCCCAATCAATGGCCGGTAAGAGAAGAATGCGCTTGGGACCCGCAGGACTCGCGAGATTCCAAACCTCAATGTCCGCCTCTCTGCCCCCCTTAATGCGATCTCGCTTCACGGCCAAAAAACGGCCGTCACGGCTCCAGGAAGCGACGTAAGCCGGCAAGTGGGTGCTCGCTGGCGGTGTCATGAGCAAATGATTGTCTCCAGTGGATCGGATTTCGACCGGGCCTTTGCCCTGGATCGGCGACGTCCTTTCGCAGCGTTTCAGGGTCGATAAACTTCTCGTTCGCTTTTGCGGTGCGATGATAAATGTGGATACGTGAGCGCGTAACCACGCGGAGCCAGGATTTGAATGAGCCGCGAGCGCGATCGTTAACGGAAGTTTGGCATCCGGCGGGTTAGATAAATAAAGGTGTTCTGCACAACCTCCTGAGCTTCGGCATCGCGGAGGCCCGCCTTGCGCGCAACGCTATAAATCACCCGCCAGTACAGATCGAAAAACTCGCGCCAGCCGGCGTGGTCGTCGCAATCGCGCAAACGCGTCAGCAGACTCTGGCGCGTCGGCAGCAACGAGTCAGTTCCCGGTTCGATCGACTGTCCCACTCATGTCAAGTAAGCCTGCGAGGGACGGCATCTTTCAAGAAAATGCTCAAAAATGCTCCGCCCCGGCGTTTGAGAGATTCATTCTAATCAAACGCGACGGACTTCCCTATGAGGAGGCGCCGTTTTTGTGCCTCCGATGTTCCTGAGTCGTGTCACGCGGCCCCGTCCTTCTTTGGAGTGGCTCTTATTGGATTTTGGACCCGCGAGCGCATCCTCCCCCCGCAAGTGCCAGCCCCCCAACTGAGCATTATTCCGGCCTAATTCATCCAATTCACGTGACGTGTTCGCCTTAAAATGGTTCCAGCGTGACAGTCCTTCCACCCGCGGGAAATCTTTCAATTCAAAAGGAATTTACGCCTTTGACGCCTTGGGTTTCCGGGGTTCGGCACCTTCTGGATCCCGGAGCCCGCGCCTGGGGCCTCAAAACCGAACCTTCCAGGGCTATGGGTGATTTATGTCGAAAGTTCGAACCCAGTCCACCGCGGCTCTTTTCCGCGTGAAAAAGGCTTCGCCACCCGTCAGCGGACGCGGAGCCGGGAGCCAGTCATTGACAATGTCATCGAAAAAACTCGTTTCGTAGCGTTGCAGGGTTGAGTTCCACAGATAAACATGATCACCCGGTTGGCCCGGAAAGCCCAGCTCCTTGAGTGTCCCGGTCTGGGGAACGATGGATGCAACGAGGGAGAGACCGGCCGGGAGTTTGTTCGTGAGCGTCCCCTGCAGAATCTCTCCGACAAAAGTGATCGTCAGGGGAGCAGAACTCGGATTGAAAACAAACGCGCCTTGGCCGGGGAAAAAGGGCTGGTTTGCGATCTCGGCAGGTTCAAACTGGGCAGTCTCGCTGTTGAACGTGATGCTCTGGAATATACCACCTTGGAAGATGGAGACCCGAAATCCGTTCGGGATCGCGGGAGTCACCTTGAAGAAAGCGGTGGCAATTGTGTTGCCGGCAACAAAAAGAGGATCACTCAGCAAGGTGAACCCTGGTGGCGCGGTCATATTCATATAGCCCACCCCGTTTATGTCCACGACCTGAGCCCCTGCCGGAAGGAGCAGGGATGCCCACAAAGAGAGGAGGCCAGGTGTTTTCATAGTTTGGTTATGCTGAATGGTAGCTGCCTTCTTCAATTCCCGCCTATAAACGAGTGGGTATCAAAATTCGGCCAGAGTTCAAGATAAAACGAGGAAAACAGCAAACTGCGGCAACTTCGGCGCAACTCAATGCACGATTTGGTGTATGATGAAGAGGACGTTTGCGCGCGCAATTGGACTTCGGCTCGAGCGGGCCGGGTTGTTCGGCAGATGGACGCGCCGGTTGACAAGGTGGCAATACGTGAACGCATTTGGATTCATATATAACCGCCGCCTGTCTGGTTCACGCCGGCGAAGCAGAGACAAAACAAAAGCAGATATGAACAGGAAGAAATCAGGCTTCACGCTGGTGGAGATCATGATTGTCGTGGCGATCATCGGATTGCTCGCGGCCATTGCGATCCCGAACTTTGTGAAAGCGCGCGGCACTGCGCAGAGAAACGCCTGCATCAGCAACTTGCGCCAGATCGACGGCGCGAAGGAGCAGTGGGCGCTCGAAAACAAAAGGAAGCAGGGGGATCCTTGCGCGGCGTCGGACATCGACAGCTACATCAAAGGCGGAACGCCCACGGTTTGTCCCGGCGGCGGCACTTACAACGTTCAGCCGGTCGGCACATCACCAGATTGCTCGCTGGCCGCTCAGGGCCATACAATTTAGCTGTTAGTTAATTACTCAGGAGCGGCGCTTCGTCAGAGCGCCGCTATTTTTTTTGCTCACCATCGGAAGAAACGATACGGATCGTCCCATTCCTCGGGTTGGTCCACATACAGCCCTTTAAGCCAGCGTTTCTCGTCTGCGGAGCTTGGACCGGAGTGGAATCGTGTGAGAACAGGCGTGGTGCTGGCCGCGCCCAAATTGGCAAGCAATCGAGAGAGGGCAAAGCTCACCCGGCGATAG
>DASYTB010000138.1:0-2081 GCA_036002705.1 Verrucomicrobiia bacterium | reverse complement strand
TTCACGATGTGGATGGCCGGCGGCGGAGTGAAAGGCGGCCAGGTCGTCGGACAAACAGATGAACTGGGATTCAACGGAATTGAAGATCCAATTCACATCCACGACCTGCATGCGACAATCCTTCATTTGCTAGGCCTGGACCACAAACGGCTGACCTTCCGTTTCCAAGGCCGTGATTTCAGGCTCACCGATGTGGAAGGCGATGTCGTGACGAAACTGCTGGCCTGATCTGTTCACTTACGAGAGTTTTTCGAAGTCAGCGGCCCCAGACTTCGAAACGGGCGTATCCGTCCAAAAACTTCTTAACCCATTCCCAATGCGCTTCACTTGGATATGACGGCCAGAAGGAGTTTTTGTAAGCGCCTGCCAACTCAAGCCGCTTTTCCGATTCCTTCGCCCATCTCGAGTAACGCAGCGTAGATCGCTCGCGCCTTGCGCGGTCCTCAAGCTTATTTGAGAAAGATTGAGTAAACATTTTTTTTGCCGTGCCGATAGCTATTAATAGCAGCCAGGCCCCCGAGGGCTTCGCATGCCTGCTATTATGTCTCTCAGACCTGGGATACTATTGGTTGTGGACGAAGCCGCCGAAGTCCAAACGTTGACGGCTCTTTTCCACGCGGCTGCTCCCGAGCGGCCCGTTCAAACTCTCACCACGGAAAAGGAAGCGCTCGCCGCGCTGGAGAAGGACGATTTCGAAGCGGTCTTTGCCGATCTCCGGTCGGGCGCCCTCGCCGGCACTCAATTCCTTCACGAGGTTTGGAAGGTTCGCCCCAAAGCAGTCCGGTTTCTCCTCGGAACGTCCATCGATTCGGATGTGATGGTCACCTGCGTGCTCGGCGCGCATCATTTTCTGCCCAAGCCGCTCGATATTCCCGCGCTCCAGGCCGCGTTGCATCGCGCGGATTCGATGAATCGGCTCCTGCGGAATGAACGCATCCAATCGCTTGTCTCGCGGATGCGGACATTGCCCAGCCGGCCTTCACTTTATCTTGAACTGATGCGCGAACTGCGTTCCTCGAACGCGAGCGCAACCACGGTGGGTGAACTCGTGGCCAAGGATCTCGCGATCTCCGCCCGGCTGATCCAGGTAGTAAACTCTGCTTATTACGGTCTGCAACAGCAGGTGAGCGATCCCTCGGCGGCGGTGCTCTTGCTCGGGCTGGAAACGACATCTTCTCTCGTCCTCAGCATCGAAGCGTTCGCGCGCTTCGATAAAGTGAAGCCGCTCTATTTCTCGATGGACCAGGTCTGGAAACACTGCCAGTCCGTCGCCCAATCCGCGAAGCGCATCGCTGAATTGCTGAGCAACGACCTGGAAGTGGCCCGAAATGCCTATACCGCCGGGCTGCTGCACGATATCGGCAAGCTCGCGCTCGCTCTCAATTTTGAGGAGCAGTATCACGGCGCGCTCAAACTGGCGGAAAAACAGAAGCTTTTGCCTTCGGAGGTCGAATCACAGGTTTTTGGAGCGAATCATGCCGAAGCGGGCGCCTATCTCCTGTCACAATGGGGATTGCCGCTGCCCATCGTTGAAGCGGTGGCTGATCATCATTTGCCCGCGCGGGAGGTGAATAAAGTATTTTCGGCGGCGACCGCCTTGCATATCGCGGAGCGGCTGGAATATGCGGAGCATCTCGCGCGCAACGGGATCAAAGACGTGCCGGTGGATTTCGACTATCCGGCTGAACTTGAGTTGAGCGGGCGCATGGAAGAACTGCGGCGCATCGTCCGGCGCGAAGAAGATTCCGACGGAAGCCATGGCGCGCCGTCGGAAAGCTCCGAGGGGACGATGATCTTCACGCGCAGCCAATTGAAGGGATCGCCTGTGCCCCTTCCCGCCAATGCAGAACCAGGACCGATGATTGAAGCGGTATTCGATGAAAGAAAAGGGCCTTCCAAAAAAGTCATTTTCAGTGTTATCGCGGTTCTGTCCATCATTGTGGGGGCTGCGATCACGGTCGCTTTCAACGTTCAAAAGAAAAAATACGAACAGGTTGTTAGCGCGCAGAATACCGAGCCGGAAAAAGACAGCCGGGGCCCGCTCTCCAATCTGCTCGCCGAAACCTCCGGAAAGATCAAAG
>DASYTB010000137.1:0-2042 GCA_036002705.1 Verrucomicrobiia bacterium | reverse complement strand
TACATTATCCTTTCTGTTGTGGAGTCCTTACTCTCCAATTGATTCAGGCGTTGAATCGTTGCGCGCGGGGACACTTGGATTCCGCGTCGATGAAAAAAACATCGCACGAAGCCGCAATGTGGGTTTGCGGAAACTGACCATATCGTGAAGAAGGTGATGAGTAATCAGTAAAGACTAGTCGTCAGTCACAAGAAAGGCGGGGCGGTTTTTCTTCGCGAAAAATCGCCCCGCGTATGACGCCTCTGGGTAGTGAGCTGGAAATTATTCATGATCGAAGCTGCTTGCAGTCAGGAGTTTTGCCGCGTGAAAAGACACGTCCGAGGTTGGAATATTTTGCTGTGTTTCTTCTCGGACGTGATTAAATCGAAAAATGCAAAGAGGTACTCCATAAGAAAAGAATTCAGCCAATGATTTCAGTCCGATCCTTGTTTTCAGCCTGGGCTTTTGCCGTTGGTTTCGCTCTGCAGGCTCTCGCGGCTTCGGAGATACGAATTGTCGATGGCGGGCAGCCTCGCCAATTCGAAATCGAAACGGGGGTCGTGGCTTCATCCGATTCAACAAACGCGCCCGACATTTTTCTCTTCGAAGCGAACAAAGCGCGCACCGCTTTTAATCGACGGCGGATGACGAGTGATATCCTGGTTGAACTGAATGCCGGGGCGGATCCCAAGAAGGTGGGAGAGACAGTTTCGGTTGAATCGCTCCGGCTGATCAATGCCGAGCGCCGTTGGTACATTTTCCAGGTGAAAGAGCCGGCGCTCGTTCTCTCCGTCGTCGAAAAATTGCGCGCCCACGCGGACATTGCTTCCGCCGAGCCGATTCTGGCGAAAAGAAAAGTCCGAAAATTTGTTCCTTCGGATCCGCTGCTGCCAACCGAATGGCATCTGAACAACACAGGGGCCAATGGGGCCTTGGCGGGAGTCGATTTGCACGTGACAAATACCTGGGCGCAATATCGCGGGAAAGGCGTCGTTATTGCCATTATCGATGATGGCCTAGATACGAGCCATCCGGACCTCGCTCCTCATATCGACCCGGCTCTTGGCTATGACTGGAATGACGGCGACACCGATCCCACGGCCCACCCCGCGAAGGGCGACTTTCACGGCACGGAATGCGCGGGAGCAGCCGCCGCCGTCGGAGATAATAGCGCGGGCGTGGCCGGCGTCGCGTTCGAAGCAACCATCGCGGGTCTGCGGCTGATCTCCGGCGATACGACTGATGAAACCGAGGCGGCCGCGATGCTTTTCAAAAATCAACAGATTGACATCAAAAACAACAGTTGGGGACCTGACGATGATGGGATGACATTGGAAGCGCCAGGTCCGCTCACCCTTGCGGCGCTGGAGGAGAGCGTTCGAACCGGTCGCGGCGGCAAGGGAACCATCTTCGTTTTCCCAGGCGGCAATGGGCTCGATACAGGCGATAACGCGAATTACGATGGTTACGCTAATTCCATCTATACCATCGCGGTGGGGGCCGTTAGCGACCAGGGATTCCAGACCGACTATAGCGAACCGGGCGCTTGTCTCGTCGTGACTGTCCCCGGCGGAAGCTTCGGCCGCCCTTCGATTGTGACCACCGATCTTCAAGGACCGGAAGGCGTCAATCGGATTGGTGAACCGGACGACCTGGCCGATTTGGATTATACCAGCGGTTTTACCGGCACCTCTGCTTCCGTGGCGTTGACCTCGGGCGCGATCGCTCTCATGTTAAACGCCAACCCGAATTTGGGTTGGCGCGACGTGCAGGAAATCCTCCTGCGTTCGGCAACGAAAGTGGATCCACACGACCCCGACTGGGATATGAACAGCGCGGGACTTTCGTTCAACCACAAATTTGGCGCGGGCCTCCTGAACGTGGATAACGCCGTCGCCCTGGCCTTAATTTGGTCGAATCTCCCGCCGCAAACGAATTTGAGTTCGATCCAGAATAATTTAAACGTCGCTATTCCGGACAACGATCCTTCAGGCGTTACTCGTGAATTCGATTTCAGGAGCAGTTCCATCCGGCTCGAACAGGTCACTCTCACCGCCAACATT
>DASYTB010000136.1:0-4412 GCA_036002705.1 Verrucomicrobiia bacterium | reverse complement strand
GCTTTTCGGATCCAGCTCGACGGCCTTTTTTAAATGCTCAATCGCCTCATCTAAGTTCCCTTCTTTCACCAGTAGGTTTCCGAGATTATTCTGCGCCTCCACATAGTCCGGATAGATTTTGAGCGCTTCGTTATAGGCTTCCTTTGCCTCCGCCAGATTGCCATTCTGCGCCAACGCCAGGCCGAGATTGTAGTGGATATCCTCATCTTCAGGGTTGAACTTGCGCGCCGTCCGGAACTCCTCGATAGCCTGGGTAACATTGCCCGCCGCAAGCAGGTCATTCCCCTTTTTCATGTGCTCCGTCGCTTTGTCGATGTCGCTGCTGGCTTCCTCGAAAGCGTTTGTGCTTTTCAAGATTGCTTCGGCCGCGGGATTCTCGAGGATGGAATTGGAAGCTGCCGCAGTTTGCACCGGATTCGCCGGGGCCGGCAGCGTTGGTGCCCGTCCGCTCCGGGGCAGGATAAACAATGCGGCCACGCCTCCCGCCAGCAGCACAGCGACTACGAGCAGCAGCAAACCGGCGCGCCAATTGCCGTCTGCGGAAGACTTTTCAGGATTTTTGGGCATTTAAAGTAGGCTTACTATACGAAGCAGGTGCGTTCTTTCAATGAGAACTCACGTTCCGACGCGCTCCGACTAACTTTGGCTGAGCCTTTTCACCGGCGCCTCGAAGAGCATTTGATGCGCCTCTTTCAGAATTCCTGGAATGTCCTTGGCGAACGGACTCTCGGCGATGGTCCTCGTAAGGTCATACTTCTCGACGTTCGCCGCGTTCTCTCCCGGAAACCAGTGATCCGCCTGCCCAAGCAGGTTGTAGCGCATCTTTCCCCAATCGACCAGGTCGAGGGCTTTGGCGTAGGTCCAAAGCCGAAGGATTTCACGAATATTGATCTCACCCGGAACATCGACATACTCCGGAATCCCCCTGAACCAATCGCGGCACCATTCCGCGCCCAGAACACGCACCAGTTCTTTGCGCAAGCGCTCTTCAATTGGCGCCATCGTCTCCCCTGCCCTTTCGTAATGCTCTAGCGCGCGCGCGTGCTCATCAAAATCGCCGGGCCGGGCCGCGCCGATGCTGAGCGTTTGAACCTGGGGACGAGCGAGACAGTAAAGATCATTAAAGATCATTGGCGAAAGGGGCGCGCAAAGCTCGACCAACTTGCGCGGTGGCGAGTAAAGCTTTCCGCCTTTGTCATTTGGACTGATGATGAAGACGCCCATGTCGCGCGCGTGCGCCGCTTCCACTGCCGCCCAGTTCAAATCGTTCACGAAATACCAGTGGACGTTCATGTAATCGAACCCACCGCTCGCCACCGTGTCGAGAATGATGTCCGTCGTCGCGTGGGTCGAAAAGCCGACAAAGCGGCAGCGGCCTTCGCGCTGCAGGTTGCGGGCAGCCTCCAGACATCCACCCGGTTTTAGCGCGTCCCGGAGGTGCTGCCGGTTATTAATGCCATGCAAAGACAGCAGATCGACGTAATCGAGCTGCAGATATTCCATCGATTGGGCGAATGTTTTGAGAAAGTCCTTGGTATTCGGCTTCGGCGCGACTTTCGTCTGAATGATAATCTTGTCCCGCGGAAATTTTGGGAGGATTCGGCCCAACTGCATTTCGGAAGTCCCGTACCCCCGAGCCGTCTCGATATGGTTAATCCCCAGTTCGAACGCGCGCCGAATGGTCGCCTCTAAGTTCGCCTGATTATCCGCTGGAATCTCATGGGGTGGGACGTCCTGCCATTTCCACTGGTAGCGCATGCCGCCACAGGTGATGACCGGCATCTGCAACTCGGTCTTTCCATACCGTCGATACTTCATGCGCCGAAGAAAATGCCAGTACGGAAGGAAGCTGGCGAGAGATTGCGGTTCATTTGACCTCGAGCAATTCCACTTCGAAGATTAAGGTCGCGTTTGGCGGGATTACTCCCTCAATCCCGCCCTCGCCATAAGCCAGGTTCGGTGGAATCGTCAAGCGCACCTTGTCCCCTAGGCGCATTCGGAGCAATGCGAGGTCCCACCCGCCGATCACCTGCCCTACGCCCACCGCGACTTCGAAGGGCTCATTGCGGTCCACGGAGCTGTCGAACTTGCTGCCGTTCGTCAGATACCCGGTGTAATGCACCACGGCGATTTGACCTGTTTCTGGCGAAATCCCCTTTCCCACAGTGAGAACCTCCATCTGTAAGTTTTCTGGCATAAGTAAGCGGCCGACGTCAGGCCTGATATTTCTGAAAAGCAACAGTTTCTCAAGCAGATTTGCTAATTTCATTTGCGAACGAGAACCCTCTGATTTAATCAATATGAAAGAGTGAGATTCCCTTACTTCGTCTGCAAACGACAATGACCGTCCTCGAAGCGATTCAGAAGAGCACCGATTTCCTGGCGAAAAAAGGAGTTGATTCACCGCGTTTGCAAAGTGAATTGCTTCTGGCGCATGTCCTGGAAACGCCGAGGTTGAAGCTTTACCTGGATTTCACGCGGCGATTGGATGAGGAGCAGGCCGGCTCGTTCCGGGAATTGATCAAACGGCGCGGAAATCGCGAGCCGCTGCAACATATTCTTGGTTCCACGTCCTTTTGCGGTTTGGAGATTACGGTGAACAACAGTGTGCTCGTGCCCCGGCCCGAGACCGAATTGCTGGCGGAAGAAGGCTGGAAACACCTCAATTCCCTGGGGGGACGACCGGGGAGCTTTCTGGATTTCGGGACGGGCTCGGGGTGTATTGCGCTCGCGTTGTGCCATTTCGCGGCGAACGCACGCGGCTGGGCTCTGGATAAATCCGATGAGGCGCTGAAGATGGCGCGATTCAATATCGAAAAACACCAACTCGCGAACCGGCTCAGCTTTGTTCAGAGCAACGCGTTCGAGAATCTCGATCCGGCACTCCGGTTTGATTTGATTATTTCCAACCCACCCTACATCCCAAGCAAGGATCTCCCCAGTTTGCAGGATGAAGTCCGAAAGTTCGATCCGCCCTCGGCTTTGGACGGCGGCCCGGACGGTTTGGATTTCTACCGCCTGCTTGCGGCGGAAGTCCCGAGGCACCTCGCCGCGGGGGGCAAATTGATGCTCGAATTTGGCGACGGGCAGGAGAAATGGATTCCGGGCATTTTGGAATCGCATGGGTGGATTATGGAATTGGTGTTGAACGATTACAGCTCCCGGCCGCGCGTTGGCGTTGCAAAGCGCGCCTCCGGCATGGAGATGAATTGAATCTCGAGGAAAAGAAACGCGAACTGATCGATGATCTCTCGCTGCTGCCCAGCGCGCAGGATCGGCTGATGTACATCATCGACAGCGCGCAAAAGACTCCGAACCTTCCCGCGGAACTGCGCACGGATGCCTATCGAGTGGAAGGCTGTCTTTCAAATTTATGGTTCATTCCGGAATTTCGGGATGGGCTCTGCTTTTTCAGAGTCGATGGCGATTCTCACATCGTGCGTGGAATCGCGGTCCTGCTGGCGAATTATTATAGCGGGCATAAGCCCGAAGAGATTCTCCGGCAGGATCCCGCCTTTTTGACCGAAGTCGGAATTACGCAGCATCTCTCACCCAATCGACGAAACGGGCTGTCGAGACTTTGGGACAAGATTCGCGATTTTGCCGCGGAACACTCGAAATGACGGGTTCTCGCTTCTCTTGCGACAAACATTCAAGGCCGCCCCGAGATTTCAAGCATACGATCGATCGGGAGACGGGCGCGCTCGATAATGGCCGGGCTGAGTTCGATGCGTGGATGAAGATCAAGCATGCAATTGTAAAGCTTCTCGAGCGTATTCATTTTCATGAATTTGCACTCGTTGCAACGGCAGTTGTCGGTCGGAGCGGGGATAAACTGCTTTCCCGGACACTCTTTTTCGAGGCGATGGAGCATGCCCGCTTCGGTCGCGATGAGAAAAACTTCGGAGGGATGATTCTTGCAGTATTGAACCATTTTTTCCGTTGAACAGACTTCATCCGCGAGCATGCGCACGGCTTTCGTGCACTCAGGATGAGCCACAAGCGGAGCGCCGGGATGCTGCTGCCGGAACTTCAAGAGCGCGTTGTGCGTCCATTCGACATGGACATAACAGAAGCCCCGCCAAAGTGTCATGGGACGCCCGGTCTGTTCCGTGACCCACGAGCCCAGGTTTTCATCCGGGACGAACAGCAGGTCTTTATCCTTCGGCGCGGCGTTGACGATTTTGACGGCGTTTCCGCTGGTGCAAATCACGTCGCTGAGAGCCTTCACTTCAGCGCTGCAGTTGATGTAGGCAATCGTGTAAAAGTTCGGGTTCGTCTCCTGCAGCGCCTTAAGACGATCGGGCGGACAACTCGCTTCGAGGGAACAACCAGCATCTTTATCCGGCAAGACAACGACCTTGTTCGGATTCAGAATCTTGGCGGTCTCCGCCATGAAGTGAACGCCGCAG
>DASYTB010000135.1:0-3519 GCA_036002705.1 Verrucomicrobiia bacterium | reverse complement strand
GCCGGACTGGAGATGTAGCAGCCGACACGAACACTAGAATTAGTCGCATCTCATTGCCTCAAAGGTGCTCCCTCACCCTTGAGGCGTTTAGATTGCGGCACCTTTAGAATTCTTCTCGGCAGCCTCTGCTCGCAAACACGTTCATTCGCGCCGACCGGGCTTTGCGAAAACGCCATTCGTGGCGCAAACGTCTCGAACCATTGAGCTTTCGAAAGTCCGGCTAAATAGCCTTCACCTTAATGCGTTCCGCCGCCGAGCGGAGCGGACCATCCTTGCAGGCCAGGGCGAACCCCCTTCTTTGTGCCAGTTCCAAGTAGGCCGCATCATAAACGCTAAGTTGATGCTCTGATGCCAAGTCAGAAAGTTTGGTGAACGCCAGTGTGTAAAGCAATAAGTCGCCTTGACCCTGCCCAAACGGCCCTGAACTCGCACGTTAACCTCGCACGATCTCGCACAATAATTTCCGCCATAATTCTATGCAACATGTTTTCCATAAGGAACAAAGAGTAAAATAGGTAAAACAACACCTTCCAAAGACTCGCACGATAATTCCGGACTTTCCGATCCGATTATTAAGGTAACAACTCCGGCCACTGGGATCACGGTGATAACCGGAATTGCACCAAATAAAACGCATGATCCGGCGGAGGTGCCGGATCTTGCAGGAGAACACGCGAATTGTTTGTCGTGATCACGGCGTTCGCGATCTCTTCCCAGAGCGGTGGAGTTAGCGAGGGAGTGCGGAAGAGCGCGTAAACCGTGTTGATCGAGAAGGCGGCGCTGATGCTAAACGCCGGATTAGGCAACGGGCTGATCTGGCTTAACGGCAAAGTTGCAAACGCCCGGCGGGCTACTTCGCCGAAATCAATGCGACCCCAACCGTAATGCTGATCCCAACCGGGCGCGCCGAGATCAACGCAACTGTCCTTAAGGATTTGTTCGATCTTGTCCGGAAGCAGGGTCGGATTCACCGCCATGATCCAGGCAGCGATTCCCGCCATCAAGGGCGTGGAGTAACTCGTCCCGGAATCGACTTTGTAGCTGCTGTTGGTCGTGGTCGAATAAATTTGAAAACCGGGCGCGGCGAAATCGATGTGATCACCGTAAGCCGACGGGTTTGATCGTTCATGTCGGTCATCGAAACGGCGTAGATATCGGGCTGATTCGGGTAGTTGAGCAACCCATTCCCATTCACGCCTGACATAAAGAGCATTCCACCAGCCTTTTGCTTGAGGTACAAGCCAGCATCGTTGATCACACTGCTGAAAGCGCCGTCCCAGCTTAGATTGACCACGCGTACACCGTGGTCCGCGGCCCAAATCACCGCGTCATGCATGTCGCTGGCCGTTGGCCTGTCTCCAATATCGATCGGCATGAGGCGGCAGTTGGCCACCCCACTGACGCCGACTCCATTATTGATGATCGCCGCGGCCATGCCCGCGCCGATGGTTGAGTGATAGTAACCAACCGGATCCGAAGTGATCGCCGCCTGGGTGATCATGCTCCAGCCTGGCACTGTGTTCGCCGCGAGATCGGGATGATTCATCTGAAAGGGCGTGTCCAGAATGGCGATGGTCACGACGGGCCCGCCAAGATTCACCGACCACGCATTGGTGCTGTGAATTTTCGCGTGATGCCATTGCTCGCCGAGGGCCGGATCGTTCGGCTGGAATTGCCGCGTGAGAACGAAGTCCAGTTCGGCATACTGGATATCGCCACGTCGCGACAGATCACGTTGGATCGCAATTTCGGAGCCGCGCGCCGTGAGAACGGCCACTGGTTGGGCGTTGTCTTTGAATCTAACCAGCACGACCCCTGGCCGGAAAGGCCGCTTCAGACCGAAGGCATCTACCGTTGAGAGAAACGGGCGGTTGGCGCGAGTCCGCATTTCCGGAAGGGATGTGACTGGCCAGGCGAGCGGCGCGGCGGAACTCCGCAGGAAGCACACGGTGGCCAACGAGACGATGACGATGCGCTTTGCAATCATTTTCCGCGTAGCGGCGTCCCCGGAGAGCGCCGCACTTCTTCACAGCTCAAACGGTGTCAATCTACCGAAGCGCCATTACACCGTGATCCTTAAACCTGTTTCGTCAACTTCACGCCTTCTTTGAGCAACCTTTCGGCGTCGCGCGGCGATTTCGCTTCTGTGTAAATGCGCAGAATCGGTTCCGTGCCGGAACCGCGGAGCATCAGCCAACTTCCGTCTTCCGCGATGAATTTCACGCCGTCGTAGCTCTTGACCTCCTTCAGCGGCGATTTGATCAGCTGCGTGGGCGGATTGTTCTTGCAGTGCTCCATCAGCACAGGACGCTTTTCGAGGGGGAAGTGCGCGTCGATCCTGGCATAGTGATGCGGCCCATATTCTTTCTCCAGCCGGGCGAGCAGCGCCTTGATCGATTTGCGTTCCGTGGCGAGCAGTTCCAGCAGCATCAAACCGGAAAGAATCCCATCGCGCTCGGGGATATAACCAGGATAAGCGATGCCGCCGCTTTCCTCGAAGCCGAGGAGAACGCCGCCTTTGAGCATCTCCGCGCAGATATATTTGAATCCAACCCCCGTCTCCGTCAGTTCAAGCCCGTACCGCGCGCAGATCTTATCCACCATTGATGTGGTCGTAAGTGCTTTAACCACGCGGCCTTTGCCTTTTCGGTTCCGGATGAAATGCTCCAGCAGAAGGCAAATCAGGTGATGTGTCGTGAGTGGATTTCCGCGCCCATCCATTCCGCCCACGCGGTCCGCGTCGCCGTCCGTCACGAGACAAAGATCGTGCGGATGCTTTTTGAGATAGGCCGAGCTGCGCCCATAATTCTTCGCGATCGGTTCCGGATTGATCCCGCCGAAATTCGGATCGTGCTTTCCGTTCAGAGTTGTCACCTTGCACGTGGTGCCCGCCAGCAACTCATCAAAGCAGCCGGCGCCCACGCCAAAGAGAGCTTCATGGGCAAACTTCAATTTCGACGCCGCGATCAATGGAAAATCCACCAACCGTTTAATGGCCTGGTAGTACTGCGGCCGAATATTTCGGACCACGATCCTTTTTTCCTTCAACGCCGTTTCCCAATTCGTCCCCGGCGCCGCCGTTTGGTCTAGTTCCGCTTCCACCGCCTGGCAAATACTCGAGTCCGCGGAACCGCCGAAATAGGCCTTCAATTTGAAGCCGTTGAACGCGGGCGGATTATGGCTGGCCGTGATCATCACGCCTCCAACGGCCTTCTCTTTTTTGACCAAGTACGAAACCGCCGGCGTCGGCGTCGGCTCGCTTGTAAGCGTCACCTGCAGGCCATTTGCCGAGAGAACTTCCGCTGTCCGACGCGCAAATTGATCCGACAGGAAACGCCGGTCGTAACCCACCACGACTTTCTGCTCCGTGCCTGGAAACGGATTTTTTGTCCAATAATTCGCAGCCGCCTGGGCCACTCGCTCCACATTCGCAAACGTAAAATCCTCGGCAATGACCGCCCGCCATCCGTCGGTCCCAAACTTAATCGTGCTCATGTCGGTTTTGCAGATTCTGAAACA
>DASYTB010000134.1:0-3283 GCA_036002705.1 Verrucomicrobiia bacterium | reverse complement strand
GCCCGAGCGACCGGGCAGGCCATGCAATTCCACTACGTCCGGCCGAATGGAAATGACGTGATTTACGAGCGCGGCGGGCTGGCGCCGACAGGCAACGAAAAATGAGAACTTGTTCCAATAGCCTCACACCGGGTCCTTGCGGTGTTGAGCGCTCCTTGGGTCAGCGCGCCGCCCGGGTCGAACCCGCCAAACCAGCAGCCAACTGGGCGGATGAGACTCCGGGCGGCGTTTTTGCCCGAGCATAGAAAACAGCGCCCGAGGCAACGGGGCTCCGATTTTCGAATGGGGAAACGGAAATCAGTTAATCCGAATTGCAAGAGCCGGGTTAAAGGAGCCTCGTTACCTCGGCCGCTTTGCCGCTTTGCAAGATCACGCGCGGATCTCCGCATTAAGCTGCGTTTTCAACTGCTGAAGAAGTTTCTCTTGGGCCGCATTCACTTCAGCTTCCGTCAGAGTACGTTCGGCGTTTCGATAGGTGAACGCATAAGCGACGCTTTTACGGCCGGAAGGAATACTCTTTCCACGGAAAACATCGAAAAGCTGAACGTTTTCAAGGTTCTGCGGTTTTGCCTGCTTCACGACCGCCACGACCTTCTCGTGCGGCACGGACTCTTCGATCAGCATGGCCAGATCGCGTCGCACGGATGGAAACGCTGGCAACGGCTTTAACGATCTCGATCTGCCGCGGCGGGCCAGGAGAAAATCAAGGTTGAATTCGGCGATGAGCACGGGGTCCCGCAAGTCATACTTGCGCGCGGTGATCGGATTCAATTGACCCAATTCCCCGGCTGGGTGCTTGCCGATGAGGATCCGGGCGCTGTCCAGATGGAGAGCGGACGTATCTCGAAGTTCCGGACGCACCCATTGCACGCCTCGAACTCCAAGCTGTTCAAAAAGCTCTTCGAGAGTCCCCTTCAGATCATAAATATCGAGTTTAGCTTCCCGCTCTTCGCCAGACCAGAACGCGGCCTTACGGCGGCCCGTCAGCGCGACCGCGATACGCCGCTCCTCTCGGATTTCGCCGCCATTTCGAGTGAAGGTGCGGCCAATTTCAAAGAGGCGAACGTCCCCGTTTTGATGATGCAAGTTATGACGCAAGCTATCGAGCAACCCGGGAAGAAGCGATGATCGCAAAACGTCCATATCGCTGCTCAACGGGTTTTCGAGGGGCAGCACCTGACCCAGAGAATCCTCGCCTTGCAGCGCCCGGATCGAAGCGCTCGAAATGAGCGTTTGGCCCTGGGCTTCGGTTAAACCGCAGGCAGAGAGAATTCGTCGCACTTCCGCATAGTCATCGTACGCGGAATCAAACGGGTGCGAACCCAAAGCGCCGCCTCCCAGACTTCCATGAGGCGTAGCCGGTATTTTGTCCACGCCATAGAGGCGCGCGATCTCTTCTATAAGATCGACCTCGCGTTTCATATCGACCCGGAAGGTTGGGACCTCTGCCAGGAACTCGTCGTCCGAGGAGTTTTTGATTCCAAACTGGAGGCTGTCGAGATAGCGCTTCTGGTCCGTTATGGGAATATCGATGCCGAGCAGTTCCCTTACCTTTTGCGCGCGCAACTTGATGGTGCGTTGGGGTTGCGGGTTCGGGTATGCATCCACTGGATCATGGAGGATTTCGCCGCCAGCCAGTTGCTGAATGAGAACAGCCGCGCGTTTGCTGGCCCATTCGCAAATCCCGACGTCGGCGCCGCGTTCGAATCGATATGAGGAATCGGTGCGGAGACCGAGTTTCTTGGACGTGGCGCGAATATTCTGAGGCTTGAAATTCGCGCTTTCGATCAGGACATCACGAGTTTGGTCGTTAATTTCCGTGTTTTGGCCGCCCATCACTCCAGCGAGGGCAATGCCTTTCGCGCGATCAGCAATCAGAAGCATTTCGTTCGTGAGCGTTCTCGGCTGGCCATCGAGAGTTGTGAACTTTTCGCCTTCACGGGCGCGGCGGATCACAATCGTTCGCACGCCGTCAGGGTCCGGCGCGAGCAGATGATAATCGAAAGCGTGCAGGGGCTGGCCGATCTCCAGCATGACGTAGTTGGTCACATCCACAACGTTGCTGATGCTCCGAATTCCAACCTGTTCGAGACGATTCCTTAACCATGCGGGTGAAGGGCCGACTTTCACGCCGCGAACGATCCGGGCGGTGTAACGCGGGCCGAGTTCCGAATCCTGAATTTCGACACGAATCAGCGATGAACTAGCTTCGCCGGTCGTTTGCTCCTTGATTTCGGGAATTCGAAGCGGATTTCCAGTAAGGGCGCTGATCTCGCGAGCAATCCCGATGACACTGTTGAGGTCAGGACGGTTGGGAGTGATCTCCAAATCGTAAATGACATCACCACTCGCGCGTCCAAGGTGCGCGGCGAAGGACTGTCCAACGTTGGCCTCCGCCGGAAGAATCAACAGCCCTTCCGCGTCTTCGGCCTCTCCCACCAGTGCAAGTTCTTTCGCGGAACACAGCATCCCTTGTGACTCAACCCCGCGCATTTTACTCACCTTAATGGTGAAAGGTGCCTGTCCGGGAGGCGTCGGCAGCGTACAACCGGGCAGAGCCAGGGGAATTCTGTCCCCAACTTTATAGTTCTTCGCTCCGCAAACAATTTGCCGTTCGCCTTTGCCATCCGCGACACGGCAGACAGAAAGTTTGTCCGCGTTGGGATGCTTATCGCTCGCGAGAATTTGCGCGACGACCACATTCTCGAATTCGCCCGTCTGCTTCTCGATCCCTTCGACTTCAAGGCCGAGCATCGTGAGCCGCTCGCCCAATTCTTCCGGCGTCCAGTCAAAGGCGACATATTCCTTCAGCCAATTTAAAGTAACTTTCATCGTGTTGATCGCGCCATGCGCCCGCACTTTGCGGGCGTGGAACTTAAAGGCAAGGACCCGTGGAAGCAATGGTCCTCTTGACAGCTCAAGGTCGTTCCCCCTGTAATTCGCCGATGTTTAGCTCAGCGAGCAAGAGATTATCAGTTGCGGGCGGCGCTAACCGCGCGCTTCTTTGTGGTTCCGTCTTTTTAGGTGCGTTATCGGCAATTCCGGCCCTCGCCGAAGATTCGGATATGTTCCGGCCGTATATTCAGGTCCGTAGCGCTGCTTTTAACGAATATTGGGGAGAGCGAGACGGCTGGGGTTTGTCTTTGGGAGCCAACGTAAACTCATATCTTGGCTTTGAGCTGGCCTTTGATGCGTTCCAGGAAACGGTGGACTCTCCGTCGCTTGGACCGGTCTCCGAAATTGCGATCTCCCACCTTAATCCGGAGATTCGGCTGCGCTATCC
>DASYTB010000133.1:0-6631 GCA_036002705.1 Verrucomicrobiia bacterium | reverse complement strand
GGCTCTACTTCTTTAAGGAAAAAGCCCTCCGGTCTTACGCCGCCGTGGTTCGTTCCATTGTCTGCCCGGAGCGACCGGCGGGCTCTTTACGGAACAGAGGAGTGCGGCGGAAAAAGCCGACTCGCAAAGCCCGGCAAGCTTCCCGCCAATGAGCAATTGCAGCCTTAAACAATGAGGTCGTTGGAGAAAAGGCGCGCCAAGGAGCGCGCACGATACGCGGCCAAACGGGATTTGATCCGCCTTCGATCGGCCTTCCGTTACGCCGCCAACATTGAACACTATCGCGCCTTGGGCCGGGCGCGGCGCGCGCGTAATCCTGAGAAGTTCCGCGCCCGCGCCCGCGCTCGTTATGCGGCAAACATTGAAAAACATCGCGCTCGCGGCCGCGCCTACTACGCAGCCCATCGTGAACTCCTCGCGGCTCGCGCCCGCGCCAGAAATGCCGCCTTGAAAGACCCGCTGGTCAGCCGCGCCCTGAGACGCGCCCGCTATGCCGGCCGCCGGGGCTACACTCGAAACGTCCGCCTCACAAATGCCCCCTGGTCTGTTCCTCGCAGCAGGGTATTCGCTCATTCCCCCTGGTCCCTTCTCGGCCTGGGCTACTCTTAAAATAAATCGACCCTTAAAGCCGGATTAATGTAGGATTTTTTCCAAAACCAAATGAGCGCCACCGCCGTTGATTCCTATTACCTCCTCCGTGAAGGCTCCGAAAAAGAGGAAGGCCCCTACACCCTCGATCAAATCCGCCATCTCTACTACCTCGGCAAGCTCGAAGGCCCGATCCTCTGCGCGTCTGAAGGAATGGCCGAATGGCAACCCATTAGCGCCCTGATTTCTAGCCCTGAGCAATCCAGTGGCTCCAGTGGCTCTACCGAGCCCCCAATTTCCGCCAGTCAGAAATTTGAACCCGAACCCAAACTGATCGCCTGCCCCGATTGCGGCCACCAGGTCAGCAAACGTGCCGCCTCCTGTCCTTCCTGTGGTGCCCCGATAAACCAGGACGGGCCGCTTGTTGCGGTAAGCCCTTCTTCCTCGCAAGTGATTTACGTCAGCCAACCGAAATCACGCGGGGTTTATATCATCCTCGGTATTTTCTTCGGCCTCCTGGGCATTCACAACTTCTACGCTGGCCATTACGGCGCGGGGGCCATTCAATTCGTCCTCACCTTGCTCGGACTCGCGATTATCGTTCCGTTGATCTTCGTCTTCGTCTGGGTCATCGTCGAACTGTTCGTCGTCACCAAAGACGGTTCCGGTCGCTCCATGACTTAAAAGGGCAGGGGAATCGGCCCCTGGGTTTCCGACCGGACTTTTCAGGTTGTGAGTTGTGAGGGTCGCAACCGTCCAAGATAAATTTTCTCTTCGTATGGGGTCGCAACGCAAGTTCCATCCTATTTCACGGCCTCAGATTCGTTGCGAGGGGGCCTTGAGAGGGAATTTTAACGGGCTGGGCGCTCGGAGAATTATTTAATCGCCGCGAAGAACCCGTCGTCGCTTCGACCATCGCCTTCCAGCCCCGTGCAACCCGTTGATGTCTAAAGTCGTCCGCTGAATCCTGCGTAACCCCTTTGATCCACTAACTGGCCCGCGCTTCACCGCCCTCGTTTGCCCTCATTCTGGAGGTTTATTCCGGCAAGACTCAGACCGCGGGAAGGGGGGATATTCTCGGATGCGTGCATATTAAATATAACATATATTGTGCGTGTCTTATGCCTGATTACGCCAACAAGCCTTTGAGCCTCTCTTTCTCCCTGTTACCATATCCCGAACGTGAGTGTTTGCATTATCTTTAACCCAACCGCCCGCGGCAACAAGGCGCGCCGCTTCCAGGCCGAACTGGCGAAGGTCCGGGCCGATTGGGCCCTCAAACCAACGCATTGCGCGGGCGCGGCGCGCCAAATGGCGCGCGACGCAGTTGAATCGGGTTTCGAAACGATCATCGCGGCGGGTGGTGACGGGACGATCAACGAAGTTTTAAACGGCATCGGCGATGCGCGCGATGGATTTAAGCGAGCACGGCTGGGCGTATTGCCGTTAGGGACCATTAATGTGTTTAGCCGTGAATTGCGCATTCCAATGAAAATCGCGGAGGCGTGGCCCATTCTGGAACGCGGTCATGATCTCACGGTGGATATCGGATGCGCGGAATTTCAGAACGGCGCCGGGCCAGAAACGCGTTACTTTCTACAAATGGCCGGCGCGGGACTGGATGGGCGCGCGGTCGAGTTGGTGGATTGGGAATTGAAGAAAAAGTTTGGGCCGGGTGCTTATGTGGTTGCGGCGTTAAAGGCCCTGGGCAGTGAGCAGCCTCGGATCACGATCAGGAACGGCAAGATTGGCGAAGCGGCTCAGTGGGTGCTGATCGGCAACGGCCGCTTTTACGGCGGAAGTTATCCCGTCTTCCATAAGGGTGATCTGCAGGATGGTGTTCTGGATGCCGTGCTCTTCGAGAAAATGGATTGGGCGCGCCTGCCGGGACATCTCTGGTCGTTCGTCAGCGGGCGGATGTTTCGCGGCGGAGCGTCCACTTATCTGCAAGGCCAAGAATTCATCCTCGAGAGTGATCGTCGCGCGGCATTACAATTGGATGGCGAAGCCGCTGGCGAATTGCCCGCGCGAATTACTGTCTTGCCAAAGGCTCTTCGAGTAATTGCGCCCCGGCTTCCTCCGAAAAGGGCGGCTGAATCCAGCGATTCCAAAGTGATTCGCGAACGCGCGGCATAAACTCCCCATCCGTCGGGAGAATCTCTTTCCGCTGCATCCACTCGAAAACTGTCGTGACCGTCCTCTGAAAGCTCACCGGTTCGGCAAACCACTGGTGGCACGTCCCCGACAGGATGCCAAATTCAGCCCCAAGTGCTTCAGCGGTTTCGCGCTGCTGTCGGGGCGAAAAATTACGGTCCAGTTCAGCGTGCAGAAGCAACGAGTGCTTCACGCCAAAATTATCAAGTGGTTGAGCCTTGTATTGGAGGAACTGAGGAAACCGCCAGAGACTTCGAAAGTAACATCCATACGGGCAAGGGCCGATCTGCGCCCGAACACGTTCTACAACCTGAACGGGCGCTCTATCGCTCAAGAGGACGCGCCGCAGCGCGAGTTCGTTGCGCATGAACCAGGCAAGGCCAAACAGATTTGACCCGAGAAAGCGCAGCCAACGCGTCAGGTTTGTCCCCGACCTGTCAGGGCGCAGCCAGCGCATCAACGCGGCCATCGTGCCCGAGCGCGAGAGCGGGGCGATGAAAATAGCAGCCTCGGCGAGGGCCTTATGTCCCTTATGTCCCCTGCTCTGCTCGTTAGAACGCCTGTCTTCCTCGTGCAGTATTCCAAAGGCATGTCTCAGTGGATCAATTGCTCCGGAATGACTGATAAAAACAGGCCGCTCGTCTTGAAAATGGCGAAGCACACGCAGGAGTTCATCCTCCAAACCGAATCCCCAAAAAGACCAACCGCGGCTGCGCCCGGTGCCGCGCCAACTGAAAGACCGTGTCCGAAATCCGAGTCGCGAAAAGAAATGCATGGTCTCCAGGTAGTCCGAGGCGCAACCCCACCATCCAACAAGAAAATAGATCGTCGGCCATGCAGGGGAGGCTAAACCCGGTTCTACTGTGATTGTCTCAATGAGTCCTTTCGCTCCGGTAATAAAATCGGTAATGGCACGCGACGGCGGCGCTTCGTTGAAAGCAGTCGCGGTTTCGTTTCCTCCGTGCACGAAGCGCGTTCGGCGGTCATCGATGGGAACTTGAACCATGATTTCCGCCCAGCAGCTTACGCCGCCGCGGCGGTTGCGCAACCGCTTAACTTACCCACGCTCCACGCTAACTCCCCCGCTCTTTTTCCAGGACGGGTTTCAACCTTTCGAACTCGGAAAGAATTCTGGCGACGGCGGAAGCGTCGGGCAGTTTGCCGCATTGTGCCACGCCCATCACTTCCAGGCAGGCGTTGGCAAGGTGCCGCGCGCCGAGATTGCTCGCGCTGCCTTTCAAGCTGTGAGCGGCCCGTTCCAAAGCCTTAAGATTCGCGGCCTTGAACTCATCCAGAATGCTCGCGATGCGCGTGGGTGTGTCATGCAAAAACAGCTCGATCAACTCCGCCAGCGGGTCCGTTTCACCAGGCGCCCGCAGTTCGCGCACGCTATTCAGAATGGTTTGATCCAGCAGCGCGGAGTCCTCGGCGCGCGCCTGCTCCAGATGCTGTAAGCCGCGGCAGATCGCGGCGTCCAGTTCCTCGATCCGCACCGGTTTGCTGATGTAATCATCCATTCCGGCGGTGAGACATTCCTCGCGGTCCCCCGCCAGCGCGTTCGCCGTCATGGCCACAATATGGAACTTTAGCCCATTGCCTTGCTTTTTTTCTTCGCTGCGCAGAAGGCGCGTGGCTTCGTAACCATCCAACTCGGGCATTTGACAATCCATCAGGATAATGTCGTAAGGAATATTTCGAGTCGCTTGCAGGACTTCCAGGCCGTTGGCGACCGCGTCCGCGGAATACCCAAGCTTCTGAAGCTGGCGCAGGACGACCTTCTGGTTCACGGAGTTGTCTTCGGCAACCAGAATTCTCACGGAGCGGCGCCAGGCATCGCCCTCCCCTGCCCTTTCAATTTTTCCTCGCGCCATTCCCGGCGAACCGCGCAAAACCTGGACGATGGCATCGTAGAGGCGCGCTTCTTTGACTGGTTTAATTAAATAGGCGGCGATTCCGGCCTCGCGCCACCGGCGTTCTTCCGGCAAGTACCCGAGCGAGGTCAACATGACCAACCGGGTTTCGGCGATGAGCGGATTTGCCTTGATCGCGCGAGCGAGAGTCAACCCGTCCATCGCGGGCATTTGCATGTCCAAAATGGCAATCCGATACGGATCGCCGCTTTGCACCGCTTGCTCCAACTCCCGCAGCGCCGCGGCGCCAGTCTCCGCGGAGCCGTTGCGCATTTTCCACGAAATCACCTGGTGATGAACGATCTCGCGGTTCGTTTCATTGTCATCGACGACGAGAATTCGGCAGCCTTCGAGCGAGCCAGCGGCGGCCTGTTGGATCTGTGTCTCTTGTTCCTCTTGCTTCTCTAATGGAAGAGTGAACCAGAAAACCGATCCTTTACCGGGCGCGCTTTCAAAGCCAATTTCCCCGGTCATCAAGTCAACCAGTTGCTTTGAAATGGCCAGGCCGAGCCCGGTCCCCCCATAGCGCCTCGTCGTCGAGCCATCCGCCTGCACAAACGCTTGAAACAATCGCGCTTGCGCCTCAGGCGAAATTCCCACGCCCGTATCGCGGACGGAGAATTTGATGAGAGCCTCGTTCTCTGAACCACCGGCTTGCGTCACGTCCAAAACCACTTCACCCTGTTCGGTGAATTTAACGGCATTCGCCAGAAGATTAGTCAAAACCTGCCGAATCCGGCCAGGATCGCCCCGCAGATGGCGCGGGACATCCTCGTGAATCCACGATGCCAGTTCGATTTCCTTCAGGATGGCGGATTCGGCCAGCAACTCCGTCGTTCCTTCCACCACCTCGTTCAAATCGAACTCAATCGTTTCGATTCCCATCTTCCCGGCCTCGATCTTGGAAAAATCGAGGATGTCATTGATAATGTTCAGCAGTGCGTCCGCGCTGTTGCGGATCGTCTCTGCGAAATCGCGCTGATCATCCGAAAGAGACGTGTCGAGCAGCAAACCGGACATGCCGATGACCGCGTTGAGCGGTGTGCGAATTTCATGGCTCATATTCGCCAGGAATTCGGATTTGAGGCGCGCTGATTCCAGCGCGGCGTCGCGCGCTTCCGCCAATTCGGTTTCGGCTTGCTTCAACTCGGTAATGTCCTTGGAAATGCCGAAGGTGCCGATGATTTCCAACTGCGCGTTTCTCAAAGGCACTTTTGTCGTCAGCACCCAGCGTTCGCGACCATCACGCCAGACTTCCTGTTCGGTTTTCGCGATGAGCGGCTCACCCGTGCGAAGAATATTCTGCTCATCCCGCAGCGCCTGCTCCGCGTGCGCCGGCCCGAAGAATTCCCGGTCTGTTTTGCCAATGGCTTCTTCCGGCCTTTGCAATCCGAGGCGGGCGGCCAGGGAACGGCTGACCGCCAGAAAACGCGATTGACGGTCCTTGAAGTAGATACTGTCCGGAATGTTATCCAGCATCGCGCGCAACAAATCTCGTTCGTAGGCCAGCGCCTCTTCCGCTTTATAACGTTCCGTTTCGTCCCAAAAAATTCCCTGAACCCCTACAATCTCGCCCTTCTCCCCTCTCAGGGGCGATTTAATCACTTGGACGTAGAGAGTGTTGCCACCCGTATCGCGATGTTGTTCGATCGTTTTGAAAACGATCCCTGATTCCAGGACCCGCCGATCATCCTGCTGATACTTGGCGGCCAGCTCCGGTGGAAACAGGTCGAAATCCGTCTTGCCCATGATCTCCGGCAAAGAGCGCTTGACCGTGTCGCAAAAACGGGAATTGGCGAAGGTGAATCGGCCTTTGGCGTCTTTGCGAAAGATATTTTGCGGAATTGTTTCGACGAGGGAGTGATAAAAGGCCTCGGAACGTTGGAGAGCCAGCTCCAATTCCCGCAACCGTTTCGATTCATCAGACGCAATTTCGGAGGAATCCATGAATAGAACTAGCAGCTAAAAAGATGCCGCCC
>DASYTB010000132.1:0-9048 GCA_036002705.1 Verrucomicrobiia bacterium | reverse complement strand
CGAGATAGTCCGAATTGAGCTGGTCCGCCGAGATGCGTCCAGAGCTGGCGGCGAAGGCATAAGCGCGAATGGCACAGCCATATCCTTCCCACAGTCGCACCCAACCATCCTGCAGGTTGGCGCGGTCCGAAGGGTCGAAATGAGAGATCAACTCGTTTTCGTAGGAATGATCGCCAGTCGCGAGAAACAGTTCGGCGGCGGCCCAGGCAATTTCATCATCGTGCATGAATTCATTGCCGTAGTGGCTGATTTTTTGATAGGCACCGTCTCGACCGTATTTGGCAAAGGCCGTTTGGAGAAAGCCCCAGGCCTTAAGGGCTTTGCTCAGGTAATTGGCGGCAGCGTTGGGGTAGGTTCTCTTGAACAGCGGCGAAGATGCGGTCTGGGCGAGCGCGGCCGCAGCGGCAGCGGTCACGGCGGTGTTCTTCGGGAAAACAATTTGAGGATCGCCGTGGTCGGGCAGGACGTTGTCTTCGTAAGCGCGATTTCGCGGATAAACCAGAAAGTAAAAACCGCCGTCATCATCCTGCATTTTGGCCAGGAAATCGGCTTCCCATTTGGCCTCCTGCAACACATCGCTAAAGCCATCACCGCTTTCCGGCAGTCCCAGGTTATCGAGCGAGGCGACACCGGCGAAATTGTCCACTGCGAAGATAAGGGTGTGGACGAGTTGGGCCGAATTGATCGTGTATTTGCTGTAATCACCGGCATCGTGGTGGCCACCGGAAACATCCACCGCGTTTGTATTCACGAAAGGATAGAGACTGGAATTTACATCTTTAAGGGCCGGGGCGGTTTGACGCGCAGGGGTGGGGCTATCCGTCAGTAAGTCCGCGAGTCCTTTGTTCACCGCGGTGAAGGTCATGTTCGGCACGGAGGCTTTGGCGGCGTGACAAACGTCGTGCGTATCGCGGGTGAACGGCAGGACATTATCCGTGCCGCAGCGTTGATGATACAGGCCGAGCGCGTAGGTGCGGGCGAACGCCGCGGCCGCGCCTTCATCGATGCGAAAGCTGTAAGAGGCGCCAAGACCGGGAACGACAAGTTTATATTCACCCGGCGTGGTGAAGGACGAAAAATCCGCTTCATAGACCTGTTGGTAAGGAGCGGGAGAAAAGGTGTAGCCCTGATCGCCACGGGAAACCAAATTGCCGCTGTACACCACCTGCCCGGATGAACTTTGGACAATCTGGAATCCAGCCGAAGCAGGGATATTCAGTTCGCCCAGCGTGCCGACGTAATACCCGACGATCGCTTTCTTCGGAAAATTCGGGACATATCCCTGCTGGTTCACGTGAATCGCCGGAGAGAAACGCAGCGGATCGACCGTGGTCGTGAATTGCACTGCGCTCGACCAGAGTGTCCCATCCGGATTCACTACTTGAACGTTTTGGCCATTGTGCAGCGGCGTGAGCAGTTTCAAATAAAGATAATTTCCGATCCGCAGATCGCGTACCTTGAAAGGCGCATAGATGGGTCGCCGCTTGAAACCGACGCTGTGCACCAGCGCGGGGAGTCCATCCGCTGTAACGACGAATTTCCCGATCGTCGGCAGAACGTATTGGGAGTTCGCCGCGACAAAATTCCATTGAGTTGGACGGGCGGGCGGCGGGGCCTTGGTCGCGATCAGCGTCAGTTCCAGGAGGTCAGGTGCGATGACTTTCAGGCCAGCAGTCCCCACCGCTGGCATCGAGAGCGGCTCATCGAGAGCTCTGACGTTGGAAGAGGAAATCAAGGCCAGGAGCGCCAGGAAATAAAGCGCCCCGGCGACTTTCGTCCGGGTTCGAATACGGCAACTGCACATAACTGCTTCGGAATCTCTTTTGAACAAAGGACGGAGGCCCGGAAAGAGGACACGCGCTCGTCTCAGAACAAGACAATGCTTTTTCAGAGACTGTCGCGATTCATACTCTCTCCGTAATGACTCCGCACCCGAGCCTGGCGGGAGGAGGATAAGCAGCAATGATGCCGAACGAAGTGAGGAAATCTAACAGCTCGAGGCGGTTCGGGTGCCCCACTACCGCCGCTCCCCACCTTTTAAATCGCACCTGCGGCGGTTTGGCTTCTTGACCCCTACGATGTCGTTTTTTAGAGTGCGGGCGTGAGATTCGTTGTTTTGCTGCTCGCGGTTGGCCAATTGCTGTCTGTTGCGCGCGCGGCCACGCCTGATTTGGTCAACGGAATTGCCGTCATCGTAGGTGAATCGGTGATTACTTACAAGGACATCCAGTTGGCCCTGGAAGAGGACATCGACATGCTGGAGCGCCGGTACGGGCCCGATACGAAACAGTTCAATGAGAAGGCAAACGAATTGAGGGAGGCCAAGCTGGAGGACATGGTGGATAACCAGCTTGTCCTGCAGGAATTCAAAAAGGCCGGTTACGTGATTCCCGAAAGCCTTTTTGAAGGCGAAATTGACAAGGAGATCAAGCGGTACGGGGACCGATTGACGCTGACCAAAAGCCTTCAGGCCCAGGGAATGACTTTTGAAACGTGGAAGAGCCGGATTCGGGAGCGGGTGATTCTGCAATTGATGTGGCAGCAAAAGGTGCCGCGCGATCCGCTGATTTCGCCAACGAAAATCGAGGATTATTACGTAAAGCACCGGGAGGAGTTCAAAATGGAAGACCAGGTGAAGCTCCGGATGATCGTGCTGACGAATTCGCCGAACGGGGGGATTTATTCGCCGAAAAGGATGGCGCAGGAAATCGTGGAAAAGCTCGACCAGAAAGTGCCGTTCGAGGAGTTGGCGCGGATTTACTCGAATGGTTCGCAGGCGAAGGAAGGCGGGGAATGGGGCTGGGTGGAAAAGAAGGTGCTGCGGGAGGAATTGGCGAAAGTGGCGTTCAGTCTGAACCCAGGCGAGCACAGCGGGGTGGTGGAGACCGCGAATGCCGTCTATGTGATGATGATCGATGATAAAAAGATCGCCTACACCAAAACGCTTTCGGAGGTGCGGGACGAGATCGAATCGAGTTTAAAGGCGGAGGAGGCGAAGCGGTTAAAGAAACAGTGGATCCAGCAGCTTAAGAGCAAGGCGTTCGTCAGGTACTTCTAGTAATGAAGGGATGGATTGGGATTACTCTGGGGGATCCGAGCGGGATTGGGCCGGAGGTTGCGCTGAAGGGGCTGGCGTTGGCTCCAGCGGATGGATTCAGGTACTTGCTTCTGGGGAATGAACCAATTGTGCAGCGGCTCAATCGAGAACTCGGATTGAGCCTGCCGATTGAATCGTTCCGATCCTACGCCGAGGCTGGTTCGGGCCGCTTTTTCATTTGGAATACCGGACCTGAATTGCCGAAGGATGTTCCGTGCGGTTCGCCGATCGCGGCGGAATCGGCAATGGCCGCCCTGGGGGAAGGGGCGCAACGGTCGATTCGAGGGGAATTGGACGGAATCGTCACCGCGCCCGTGAACAAGGAGAGCATTATTAAATTGGGCCGGCCGTTCATGGGGCAAACGGAGTATCTCTCGGACCTTGCTGGCGCGCCGCGAACGGCGATGATGCTTTTGGGGCAGGACGATCGCGGGCGCTGGCTGAGAGTGGCGCTGGTCACGACGCATATTCCCTTGCGGAGCGTGGCCGAGAAGCTGAGCGGGGCGAAGATCGAACAGACGATTGAACTCGCCGCCGAAGCTTGCGCGAAGCTCAGGCTGCCGCGCGCTCGTGTGGCGGTTTGCGGATTGAATCCGCACGCGGGCGAAGGCGGACAAATGGGAACGGAGGAAATCACAACGATCACCCCGGCGGTTCAAAACGCCCGGAAGAAAGGGCTCGATGTTGAGGGCCCGATTCCCGCGGATACGCTTTTTTACTACGCTTACAGTGGTCACTACGATGCGGTGGTCGCGATGTACCACGACCAGGGATTGGGGCCATTGAAAATGATTGGGTTTGAATCGGGCATCAACTGGACGCTGGGGTTGCCGTTCATCCGAACCTCGCCGGATCACGGGACGGCCTACAATATCGCCGGTCAAAACAAAGCGAATCCGTCGAGCATGGCCGCGGCGTTGAATCTGGCGAGAAATCTGGCGTCGGGATGAAGTTTTGTTTTTCGCCGGCAGGGATGCCGGCGCTCCCGGGCTCGCGTTGGCATCGCGGGTAAGCTACTTTCAGCCGAGTGTCCATTCTGTCGGCCAATAACATCACCGTTCGTTTTAACGAACGGACGGTTCTGGACGGCCTTTCCCTGACGATCAATGAACGCGATCGCATCGGGATTGTCGGGCGTAACGGTTCGGGAAAGTCCACGCTGCTGAGGATTATCGCGGGCCTGCGCGAACCGGATTCGGGCGACATCACGAGGAGGCGCGGCCTGCTGATTGGATATCTGCCGCAGGAATTCTCGCTCGATCCGAATTTCAATGTGGTTGAGAACATTCGAGCGGGCGCGAAACACATTCTTGATCTCATCGCCGAATTTGAAGCGCTTCCGGCGGAATCGAAGCGGCATCACGACATCGAGGCCCAAATCGCGGCGCACGATGGCTGGAGCCTGGATACGAGGATTGCGACGGCGATGTCGCACCTGAATTGTCCGGCGCCGGAGCGCGAGATTGGGTCGCTTTCCGGGGGCGAACAGCGGCGTGTGGCGCTTTGCCGGGCGTTGATCGCGGAGCCGGACCTCCTCATCCTGGACGAGCCAACCAACCACCTGGATACCGACTCGATCGAATGGCTCGCGGAATTCCTGGAGAATTATCGCGAGACGTTTCTTCTCGTGACGCATGACCGGTATTTTCTGGATCGGGTGACGAAGAGCATCGCCGAGGTGGCGAACGGAAAAATATACAGTTACGAGGGGAACTATACGGATTACTTGATTGCCAAAGCGGAGCGCGACGCCGCGGCGGAGGTGAACGAGCACAAGCGGCAGATGTTCCTGCGCCGCGAATTGGAATGGGTGCGGCGCGGGCCGAAAGCGCGAACGACAAAATCCAAAAGCCGGCTGGACCACTACTTTGAAATTGCGGGGCAGAAGGCGGTTGAAATTGATAAAGAGGTTGATTTGGTGATTCCACCTCCGCCGCAGTTGCCGAACCGGATCGTTGAACTGCACAACGTGGGAATGGAGTTGGGCGGAAAACGGCTCTTCTCCGGGGTGACATTTAGTTTCGCGGCGGGCCAGCGGATTGGGATTTTTGGGCGAAACGGGTTGGGGAAAACTACCTTTCTAAAGATCGTCCTCGGGCAGCTTCCGCCCACGGAAGGGACGGCGAAGATTGGGCAACTGACGATTTTCAATTACGTGGATCAAAGCCGGATTCAATTGAATGAGGACCGGACGGTGCTGGAGGAAATCAGCGATGGCACGGAATTCGTTATTTTTGGGGAACACCGGGTCTCGTTGCGCGCCTACCTGAAACGTTTTCTCTTTACGGATGATCGAATCACGACGCAGGTAAAGTATCTGAGCGGCGGCGAGCGCAGTCGGCTGCTGCTGGCGCGTATTCTGAAGCAGGGCGGGAACTTTCTGATGCTTGATGAGCCGACGAACGATCTTGACCTGCCGACCCTGCGGGTGTTGGAAGAGGCGCTGGTGGCGTTCGCGGGAGTGGTCGTGGTAGTCAGCCACGACCGTTACTTTTTGAACCGCGTTTGCACGGGCATTCTGGCTCTCGAGGGAGATGGACGCGTCTCCTTTAGCGAAGGCAATTACGATTATTACATTGAAAAGAAGGAGCGAATGGTTCCCGCCCGCGTGACGCCATCGGAACCGAAGGCATCCAAAGAACAGAGGCAGGCGGGTTCCGCAGGGCAGAAGCCGCGCAAACTTTCCTTCAAGGAAGCGCGCGAGTTGGAAGGAATGGAGGCGACGATTCTCGAGATTGAGGACAACATCGCGCGAATTGAAGCGCTCTTTACCGAGGCGGATTTTCATCGAAAGCACGGACAGCAGATGACCGAAATCAACGAAGAACTCGCGTCAGAAAAAGAGCGGCTGAGCGAATTATTCAACCGGTGGGAAGAACTCGAAGCGATTCGAAGCGGGCAGGAGCAGACCGGGTGATGCGAAGCTTCTGCAACAGCAAGATGAAGGATTTTCCAAACACGCACATCCGTATTAGCGTTCTTTTCCGCTGGCTTGGAGGTCATGACCATGGTCAAACAAGAATCTGAAAACAGAATGCTGACGCTCGGAAAATTTTCTTTGGGGATGGGCGATCGGTTCGCCCAGCAAGCCGTCGCCCAATTGCGCGCCTGCGTGATGGCACGGGAAAAGGGGTCGGACATCGTGCCCGTGTGGAACAAATCGAATCGCGAGCATGTCACGATCGGCTCCGAACCCGCGAGCGCGCGGGCCGCAGCGGACGCGGCGGTGAAAGCGCTCGGTTGGAATGGGGAGTATCATGTTGATGCGGACCACATCAATCTCACGACGGTGGACCGCTTTATCGAGCCCAGCGACTTTTTCACGATCGACGTCGCGAGTTTCATCGCCAAACCTCCCGGACGCGATGCATTCGACGGCTTTATTCGGCGCCATGCGGAGCTCATTGACAGGATCACTATTCCTGGTGTCAGCGCGCCGTTCGAGATTTCCCGCGGCGAACTGGAGCGGATGGCGGGCAAGTATCTGCTTGCGATCCAGGAGGCGAAACGCGTTTATCAACGGATCGCGTCGCGTAAAGGCGCGGGGACTTTTATCAACGAGGTTTCCATTGACGAAACGGACAGCCCGCAAACCCCCGCGGAGTTGCTGGTGATTCTGGCGGCGATATCCGATGCGGGAATTCCAGTGCAAACAATCGCGCCAAAATTCACCGGCCGTTTCAATAAGGGGGTCGATTATGTCGGTGACCTTGCTCAGTTCGAAAAGGAATTCAACGATGATATCGCGGTGATTGCCTACGCCATTCAGCGGTACGGCCTGCCCCAGAATTTGAAGCTGAGCGTCCATTCCGGGAGCGACAAGTTTTCGATCTACCCGCCAATCCGCCGAGCGATCCAGCGCACGGGAGCGGGTCTGCATCTCAAAACCGCCGGAACGACCTGGCTGGAAGAGCTCATTGGATTGGCCGAAGCGGGCGGGGAAGGGCTCGATCTGGCCCAGGAAATCTACGCCGAAGCTCTTGAGCATGCGGAGGAACTTTGCGCGCCTTACGCCGCGGTCATCGACATTCGACAGGATCGATTGCCACCCAGTTCCGCCGTGCGCGCGTGGACTTCCGAGCAGTTCACATCCGCCCTGCGGCACGATCCAAAAAACAAATCTTTTAGTCCGGATGTTCGCCAACTGCTGCACGTCGGTTACAAAATTGCCGCCAAAAAAGGCGGTCGCTATTTAGACCTGGTCAAAGCGAACGAAAAAGTGGTTTCGCGAAATGTGACCGAGAATCTCTATAAGCGGCACATCGAACCGCTGTTTCTCGCGAAATAAGGTTCTCGAATTGGACGAACCGGAACGTTTCCTGGAAGGGTGCTTAACATTAAACCGGGTGAACCTGTCAAAAGGGGATATGGGAGATATGGAACTTCAGCTCACGGCGATTTGCTTGTTCACCTTTGTCATTCATCTCATCGGCACGCTGGCCTTTTCTGTGCGGATCGCCGCCGTCCGAACCCGAAAAATCGCTCTCGCTTTCGCATTATTCAACGTTTTGGTTTTGATTTCGCGAACCTGCAATTCATTTCAAACGCCTTTTCTGGCCAAGCGGCTGGAAAACGCGCTGCAACGTGCCGCTCCGAACACGCTCTTGAGCGATTTTAGATACATCATTCTGTGCGCCACGGTTGGTTCAATCATAAGCGCGATTCTGATCCCAACCTTTCAAAGGGTATTCAGCCGCGCGGTCTATCACTTTCAGCAGCATCGCTCCATGGCCCGCCTTTTATTTCGTGGATTCTCGATCCATAATCTGCCGGACAGGGTGAGAGCATCCCTTAAAATCCCGGCGTTGGGAAATATTCGAGAATTTCACGATATCGACCGGTTCGATCTGAAGATGATTCTTCTCAATATAATCACGGTCGCTCTCCTGACTGTTGGAGTCTTCGCCTCTTTGTACGCCGGTTACCTGAATCCAGATTACCGGGTGACGGCCAGTTCTCTCTCTTCGGTCGTCAATGGGTTTGCGACACTGTTGATGTTTCTGCTCATTGATCCCCAACTCTCGATCCTAACGGACGACGTGATGGATGGAACGGTGAGCGAGCCGAGATTCAGGCGCGTGGTCATTTACCTGGTCGGCGCGCGGATTGCGGGAACAGTCGTGGCTCAAGTCTTATTTCTGCCCGCTGCAACGTTGATTGCGAATGTCTCGCGACTTTTTTAGGAGCGCGTCTCAAATGTTTGGGAGTGGCTGAATCCAAGACTCCTTCAGAGTTGCTAGCCGGACGCCTCACGGCGCCCAAATTTACTTTCGCAGCGACGATTTCCTCCTTCGAGATGCACGGAACTTTTCTTGCAACGCAGCTTCGACATGCGCCGGAACAAAAGTGCTCACATTGCCGCCGAGCCGCGCAATCTCCTTGATCATGCGCGAACTGACAAAGGTGTATGTTTCCTTCGGCATCATAAAAATTGTTTCGACGCGCTCGTTTAACTTTCGATTCATCAACGCCAGTTGAAATTCGAACTCGAAATCCGAGACCGCCCTCAATCCGCGGATGACCGCTTCTCCCCCTTTGGCCACAACATAATCCACCAACAGGCCGGTGAAAGTGTCGACCTCCACATTTTTGAGGTCGCGGATCGCACGGGTGGCCAGTTCACGGCGCTGAGCCATCGTGAACAACGGATTTTTGCTTTCATTGACGGCGACGGCGACGACCACTCGATCAAAAAGCCGGGCCGCGCGCTGGATCACATCCAGATGGCCATTGGTGATCGGATCAAAACTCCCGGGGTAAACCGCAGTCCGCATATCGGGCAACGTAACAGCAGCTTGCAAAGGCTAGAAGCAAGAAAGCAGCGATTTTCATTTTGTGGCGCGGACCTCCGGTCTTGCCCGGTTCCAGGGGCCTCTGGTCCCCTGGAGTTTGGACATTTTCCAAGTCGCAATTTGGTCAAGAAAATGGCGCATGATGGTCAACGGGTTATA
>DASYTB010000131.1:0-1959 GCA_036002705.1 Verrucomicrobiia bacterium | reverse complement strand
TTCCGCCGCTCCGGGAGCGCCAGGAGGACATCCTTCCGCTCGCCAATAGCTTTCTCAAACGTTTCGCCTCGCAAGCCGGGAGAACGATCACCGGCTTCACGCCCGCCGCGGGGGAAAAACTCCGTTCCTTTGACTGGCCCGGCAATGTTCGCCAACTGCAAAATGAAGTGCAACGCGCTGTTCTGATGAGCGATGGAACAATGATTGATGTAGGCGACCTCTCGATAACCCAGCCTGATGAGGCGGAACCGGAAAATACCTCACTGACCCTCCTCGAAGGCATGGAACGGCAAACTATCGTCCAGATGCTGAAGGAGACGAACGGGAACAAATTGGAAACCGCCAAACGCCTCGGTATTGGCCGGCAAACCCTCTACAACAAAATTAAGACTTATAATATTCAGGTATAACCGGCCGCGGCTTGTACCCGTATCGGCGGTCTGGCGTGCGGCCTGGCGGGACCGTGAAACCAGAATGTGGATCGGAAAAAATCTTGAGCATCGATTCGGACGAACGTCTCACCGCTGCCGGTTATTTTGCCGTCCTAGAAATTGATCCGATCATGCCGCCGCGCATTACGGCGAGATGCCCGGTGCATGATTATACTTCGTGTGATGAGTTTGCATCGAAATCGTGGTCACCGCGTGCAAGTCGAAGTGAAACTTGACGCAGCGAGACTATCCGGAGTCTCTCGATGAGAGTTAGCGGAAAAAGGCAAGTTACGATTCCGGCGGCGCTGGGTAATAAGCACGGGCTCGAACCGGCGCCAAGCCGTTGAGCTCGAGCTTGAGCGAAGATGACTGCGATTTTGGAGATTTCGGAAAGCTCGCAAACGTTTTTCGCCGCTCTCTGTCGACGAGTATTATCGGTTAGGTGAATACAATGAGCACGGGCGTAGAACCGAACTCGTTCGCGGGGTCGTCATTGAAAAATTGTCCAAAACACCCCTTCATAGCGGCATCGGAAAAGTTCTGTATGATTCGATCATTTCCATGCTGCCGAAAGGATATCAGGTCCGCCGCGAGGACCCGCTGACCTTGAGTGACTCGGAACCTGAACCAGATATTTCCGTTGTCCTCGGCTCCGCCCGCGCGTTATTTCAAAGCCACCCTTCGACCGCGGAACTGGTGATCGAAGTCTCGAGTGCCGAACTGAATAGAGCCAACGCGTCGCTTTATGCCGAGGCGGGAGTGAAGGAATATTGGATCGTCCTGGCGAATAAAAACTAGGTTGAGGTTTATCGCTGGCCGGAGGAGGGCCGATATCAGGAAGTGCGGATGTTCGGGCGGGATGATACAATCGGGTGCCAGGCGATCCCAGAAGTACCGATTCCGGTCGGTAATCTTTTTCCTTGAGACCGCGAATTCAGGGCAACGGGTCTGGAGGTCATCTTTGGAAGACACGTCCCAAGCAGCTCATCACTGCCGTTTGAAGATATGCGTGCTTTCTGTGGCGTTCATGAGGGCGAGGTCGAGGCCTTCGCCGGGGGAACGCTGACGGGCGCGGTCGAAAACTCTGGTCAGTTCGTCGCGGGCGGTTTGGGCGTAGTAGCGGATGGCACCGACGCCGGTTTTCACGGGGAAGATCACCACCATGAGATTGTAGCCGTCAATGCTTTGGACATAGACGCTGAAGTTCGCGCCAGCCTGGTAGGTGCTGCTGAAGGTGGGTTCGCCAATAAGCCCCGCGATGGCTTTGTTCGCTTCGAAAGAATTCGAACTGAGCGCCCCGAGTGTCATGGTGTCGAGGCGGTCGGCGTTGCCAAATTGGGTGACGAGAAAGCCGCCCTCGGCTGTGAGCAGCACCAGGTCCGCTTCGGCCTTGCGGAGAAAATCCGCGAAGATCGCATTGATCTGCTGGATATCTTCTTCGGTGAAATGTGGGAGGCTTCCCGTCATTGCGTCATTGCACGTTTCGTCGAGTGTTACGCAGCCGTGGCCGCCGTGTTCTGCCCGGAGG
>DASYTB010000130.1:0-2212 GCA_036002705.1 Verrucomicrobiia bacterium | reverse complement strand
AGATGCCCATCTCCGCCTGATGCAGCGGCACGGCAGCCTTTTTTGAGAGGTCCAGAACGAGCCGATATTCTTTTTCGGCGTTCGCTGAGAGGACGAGTTTTCCGATATCATGGAGCAATCCAGCCAAAAAGAACTCTTCCGCCTTCTCGATGGGCAACCCTTCCAAAAGAGCGATTTTCCTCGCCCCGGCCGCTGTCCGCAAGCAATGCGCCCAAAGTTCCTTGAACGTATCGGCCGCAAACGGTTTGCCCTCGTAAAAGTTGAACGCGTGAATCCCAAGCATCAGCGCCCGCAAAATCTCGATTCCAATCACCTGAACCGCTTCGGAAGGAGTGACCACCTGGCGCAAAACCCCGAATTGGGCGGAACTAACAATATGGAGAAGCTTGGTAGTGAGGCCGGCATCCTGCTCGACGATCCGGCCAATATCGTGTAAGTCGCTGTAGGGGGAATTTAAAGCCTCGCTCAAACGGAGGTAAGTCTCAGGCGGGGTAGGAAGCGCCCCGGAACCGCAGACAGTCCGCCGCAGTTTCTCGCTATTGACCAGGTAACTGTATTGGCAAATCCGCTTCAGAAGTCCGACCAACGTTCTGAAGTTGAAAGGCTTGCTAAAGAAGCGGTGACCCACCGTCAAACATTCCGCGATTTTGAGCCGATCGGCGAAGCCGGAAATCACGATTCGCGCCGACTCCGGATAACTGCGAAGCACTTCATTGAGGAATTCGATGCCATCCATTTCGGGCATCGCGAGATCTGAAACAACCACATCGAACTGTGTCTGGGCCATCAGTTCGAGAGCCTCATCGCCCCTGCTCGCTGTAAACACTTGATGTCCATGCCCCAGCGCGGATTCAATGCTCGCGTAGAGGTCACGAATTGTGGGCTCGTCATCCACGAATAGAAGGCGTTTGGCCATCCTGAACGTATCGGCAAAAAACGGGCCATTCTTGATTTCAAAAATGAACGGAACCGCGACACTATCCCAGAATGCTTAAATGAAGTGGACTCGCGACGCTATCTCGCGAAGGATCACTCATTTCGAACCAGCAACGGCCGTCGAAGAAGCGGGGCTCCTGACCGATTACGACATTTGCCGGCAGTTATTTCGGTGAGGCGTCACCCTTTCCTGGGAGTGACTACTGCGCCTCCGGCCAATTTCCGATGAGGTGGCGTTGTCCCTGGACTTGCACCTCCACCCAAAGGTCGAACTTCTGTGAATTGTGTTCCGCCGGAGCGGTCGTGTAACGCCAAGTAGAGATGTCGAAATCATCCACCAGATCGTTATCCAGAATTTCATTGAAAAAGTAGAGGCCGTTCATTTCGGAGCCGGGCGAGAATTCATTATTCGATACGGGCCGCTCGCTCAGGAAATTCGTCGGCCAGTTCGGATAAAGCAGGTTGTTCGTGAATCCCGTCATGTTGAAGTATTTCTCGATCGTTTCCGGGGCGATCGGCTCTTTTGAGTATGCCACGTAAAAGAATTTTCGCTGCGGATCATAGCGGGTGCCCGCGAGTTCGTAGAACAGAGGGTTATGGACGCCGCGTTCGCCCAATTTCGAGCGCATGGGAGGATAAAAACCGTAATGAGCTTTGTATGCTTCGATCACTCGCTGCAATTCGCCGCGTTGTGCCCGCAACGCGGCCAGAACATTTGGGACCGCCGCCGTGACCGCTCGTTTGTGGAGCACAGCGCGAACCCCTAAGACCGCTGCGTACACGACTCCGACGACCAACAACAGTACCGCGCAAACCAGCACGGCTTCGCGAGCGGAGAGTTGTTTTTTGAGTAGCGGATGGGGCTCGGCTTTCACAGGCCATTCTGCGGCTAACGTTGTCAGGTCAGGACGTCCTTCACCACATTGCCGTGGATGTCCGTCAGCCGAAAATCACGGCCCTGGAAACGATAAGTCAATCGCTCGTGATTAATGCCGAGGCAATGGAGAACCGTCGCGTTGAGATCGTGAATGTGGACGGGGTTCTCAGCGACGTTATAGCAGAAGTCATCCGTTTGGCCGTAGCTGAGTCCCGGTTTAATGCCGCCGCCCGCCAGCCAGACCGAGTAGCAGCGGCCGTGATGATCGCGCCCGTAGTTGTTCGGCTCGATCTTGCCCTGGCTGTAAACCGTCCGTCCGAATTCGCCGCCCCAAATCACTACCGTATCCTCCAAAAGTCCGCGTTGCTTCAGGTCCTTCACCAGCGCCGCGCTCGGCTG
>DASYTB010000129.1:0-6523 GCA_036002705.1 Verrucomicrobiia bacterium | reverse complement strand
CGCCGCCGGGGGTGCGGATGTACCATCGTCCCGCGATGACGGTCCCGCCCAAAACGATCAAGACCAGCGGCCAAAACCGATGAATAAACCCGCTCGTGCGCAACAGAATCAGCGTGGGCAGCGGAAGCACTTTCAGCATTTCCTGAAGCATGGCGAAAAGCTTCGGCAAGACGACGGTCAGCAGGATAATAACGGTGAAAATGCCAAATCCGAGCACGAAAAGCGGATACGACACGGCCGCGACCACTTCGCCTCGAATCTCGTCCTCGTGCTCAAGCAACGCCGCCAGGTCGTTCATCACTTTCGGCAGCGCGCCCGCCTCCTCGCCGACACGAATCATACTCACGTAAAGTTTGTTGAAGACCTTGGGATGCTCATCCATCGCCGCGGAAAGAGAGGAACCTTTCCGCACTGATTCCGCCATGCGCAGAACAATCATTTTCAGCGCCAGGTTCTCCTCTTCTTCGCCGAGGCCATCGAGCGCCTGCGGTATGGGAATGGAAGCACCGAGCAACGCCGCCATTTCACGGCTAAACGCGGTCACCTCTTTGCGCCGGACGCCCGTGCCGAGTTGAAAACGCTGCGGACCGGCGGTTTGGCCGGGAGCAGCAACAGCGTTGCTCTTAGGCGCGCCATTCAATTTCGGGGCGCACGGTTCGATAAAGCTCGGAAATAGTCCGCGTCCGGCGAGCAGGCTCAGGGCATCACGCCGATCTTCGGCCTCGATGGTGCCGGAAACCGAATCTCCGCTCGCCTCCAACGCCTGATAACGAAACGCACCCATGAAGTCATTCTCCCGAGCAAACTCGCAGGATTTCTTCGATCGAGGTCATTCCCGCGAGCGCCTTTTGCACCGCGTCCTGTTGCATCGTGAGGATGGTTTCTCGCGCCGCCGCTTTGATTTGTCCGCTCGAGCGCCGTTGCAGAATCAATTCCCGCAAATCGGCGGTCACCGGCAACAATTCGAAAATGCCAACCCGCCCTTTGTAACCGGTCCCGCGGCATTCCTCGCATCCGGAACCGCGGTAAAATGGACCGTCCGTTTTCGCGACGCCGAACTCCGCAATCCGCTCCGCCAAAGCATGTGTGAGCGGCGATTCCACACGGCACTTTGGACACAGCCTCCGCACGAGCCTCTGAGCCAGAACTCCGACGAGTGAAGAGGAAATCAAAAAGGCCTCTACTCCCATGTCGATCAATCGCGTGATCGCGCCGGAGGCATCGTTCGTGTGCAGTGTGCTGAAAACCTGGTGCCCGGTCAGAGCCGCGCGAATCGCGATTTCCGCCGTCTCACCATCGCGGATTTCACCGACCATGACCACATCCGGGTCCTGCCGCAGAATGGACCGCAGACCGGTGGCAAAGGTAAATCCGCGGCTCGGGCGCACGGGAGTTTGCGCGACGCCCGTCAATTCGTATTCCACGGGGTCTTCGATCGTGAGAATCTTTTTCTCGGGCGAATAAATGCCATTCAAGACCGAATAAAGCGTCGTCGTCTTGCCACTCCCCGTCGGGCCGGTGGCCAGAAACAACCCATGCGGTTTTTCGACCATGCGCCAAAGCGTTTCCGCGCGCTGTTTGTCCAGGCCGAGTTCTTCCAGCCCGAGCACCCGGTTACTTTTTTCCAGCAACCGCATCACGAGGCTTTCACCGTGAATCGTAGGCATGGTGCCGACGCGGATATCCACCCGCGCGCCGCGATGATGAATCTGGATATGGCCATCCTGCGGCATATACCGCTCGGCAATATTCATGTCCGCCATGATCTTCACGCGCGAGACAATCGCCGCGTGCAGGTTCTTGGGCGGCGGCGGCTTTTCCTGGAGCAACCCGTCGATGCGATAACGCAGTTGCAGCGCATTCTCGAACGGCACCAGATGAATATCGCTCGCGCGCTCACGCACCGCCGCCGAGATGATCACGTTGACGAGATTAATCACCGTCGGCTCGTTCGCCATCACCTCGATATCGTGGAGGTTCCGAGTCTCCCCGGCAGCCACGTGCTCCGAGGTCAGGTTCTCAACCATCTGCTCGACGGTGATTTGGTAACACTCCGCGATCCGTTCCAGAATTTCCGTGGAGGGGGCGGCCGTCTCTTCCACCTCAAGCCCGGTGAAGAGGCGAATATCATCGATCACCCGTTGATTGCCCGGTTCGGCAGTCGCGATGCGAATGCTGCCGTTTCGCAATTCCAACGGAAGGATCCGATTGCGTTTTACAAACTCGGCGGGCAAGGCCCGGATTGCCTCGGGCGCGATTTGCGAATTGCGCAACGGAGACCGTGCCTGGCTATTAGAGGGCTTCGGCGAAATGTCGGGATCGGCCACGGAAACGGCGATTTCCTCCAACGATTCGTTGGACGTACCTGCCGACAAGCTCGTGTTCGAGATGGTGCTCATATTCGCCAGGGCCTGCTTAGCGAACGCCTAAAAGATTGGAATGCGTGATCTTATGGAGCCATATCTGCCGATCAACTCTTTTCGGTTGGCTAATCTGTCGGATTTTCCGTTCTCATTCGAATGCTCCACCAACGAATAAATTCAATTTTATCCGACTCCGCTCCCGTTGTTTATGGTAACTGTCCTACTTGGACAACGCACCCCCGCAGTCGTTCACGCTAATTGTTTCAGGCAAAACTACACCACCGTCGGCCAAAGGTTCCGACGCTCCGTCAGAGGTTAGAGCGCGTTTTAAATTGTAACGCAACTTCCAGTTTGCTGGATCGCCGATTTCTAACCGGCATGCCCCGCCCGAGTTTACGGGGGCGTTGAATTGGAAACCTGCGCTACCAGACTTTGGCATTTTTAAAGTGTTCTCTTAGACGGAAGAATCTGAATAATGCTCCCGCGGAACAGACTTTGTGAGAATCTGTAGAGGCACTCGTCAGGAAGCGGAATTTGTGCTATTTGAATTAGCGGCTACGGAAGAAAAGATGAGTTCTGAAATGAGCGTTCCTGCCAGCAAGCGGAAGACAACCCGCCTTATCCCCGTCCTTTTGGCGGTAGTTGTCGCTGGGCTCTGGGTCTTCCCCTCTTTCTGGTACACGGAACGAGGCGGCGGCAAAGTCTTTTGGTTCGCGGAAAGGACCGACCTTCCCGGCTGGAAGTTTACTCCCGTGCCCGTCGATGAAAGCGCTGAAAAAGCGCTCGTCGCGGATCGGATGGTCAACGGTGAGTTTGTCGGCCCCGATCACACCCAAGTCCGAACTTTCTCCGCCAAACGGTACGAAGAGAAGTCGAATGAAATCGGTCTGTTTGTTCACACCCCGGATCGCTGCTGGGTTGAAACGGGCTGGCGGATTGAACCGAGCTCGCCCGACCAGCGAGAAATGGAATTGCATGGTGTCAGCCTCCAGGTCGAACGTCGAATATTCGTCGCGAACGGCAATCGCGAGTTGGTCTATTTTTTCGGCTTGGTCGGCGGCCGTCCGCTGCCCTACCGGTTGGACCACAACCTTTCCGTTGGGCTTCGTTCCAGCCTCAAGCCAGGCGCTGGTGACAAGTCCATGACTCGCGCGGTCGATGCTCACTTCTGGGAAAGACTCTGGGAGTCATTCAAAAGTCGGCGCGAATTTACTGGTCCCAAGCAATTCGTTCGCGTTTCCACCCCCCTCGGATCCGAAGAAGCCGCGACCGTCGACCAACGTCTCGAAAGCTTTTTGCAGGAATGGCTCGTACCCACCGATTACGAGGCCGATAAGGCGCATTGGAAAAGCACATTCTTAACGGCGAAGTAAAGCCCGCCGGCTTCTCAAGCTCTCAAACCGGCAAGGGATGAAAAACCGGTTGCAAATTGCCCTGAATCGAGCAGAAATATGAGCATCACGGAGGCGCTTGAACGCTGGTCCGCTATGTCCTTTTTTACCGAGATGAACAATCAGAACAATCCATCGGAGATCAATCGCCGCAATTTCATCGGCTCATTTTCTTCCCTCATGACGCTCATGGGTGGTGTGGCGATCGCTCGCGCCCAGGAAAAGAAAGAAGGGGAAAAGGAGCGCTACTCTGGTCCGCCGCTGGGTTGCGCGGTCATTGGCTGCGGCCAGTGGGGACGAGAAATACTGAGCAACCTTTCCCGATTGCCCAAGGCCAACGTGGTCGGAATCTGCGACACCTACGGTCCCTACATGAACCGCGGGCAGAACGTGGCGCCCAAGGCGAAGAAGTACTCGAATTACACGGAGTTGCTGGCGGACAAAGCGGTTCAGGCGGTGATTATCGCGACCCCCACCCATCTGCATAAGCAGATCGTCCTCGATGCCATCCAGGCCGGAAAGCATATTTATTGCGAGGCCCCGCTCGCCCACACTCTGGAAGATGCGCGTGTCATCGCCAAAGCGGCGAAAGGGGCGGGCAAGGTCTATTTTCAAGCGGGACTCCAGCAGCGTTCTGATCCGGAATTAATTCACATTCTGGAATTCGTCCGCGCGGGCGCGGCCGGCTCCCCGCTTTTGACCCGGGCGCAGTCCCACAAAAAGAATAGCTGGCGGCGCAGTTCGCCTAATCCTGAGTTTGAAAACGCATTAAACTGGCGGCTGCGCAAAGAGACCTCCATCGGCCTGGTCGGCGAACTGGGCATTCACAATATCGACGCGGCGGGTTGGTTCATGAACCGCCGGGCGGTTTCAGTGACGGGTTTCGGTTCGACGATCCTTTGGAATGACGGTCGCGATCTGCCGGACACCGTTCAGGCGGTCGTGGAGTACACGCAGGGCGCCCGCCTGCTCTATGATGCCACTTTGGCCAACTCCTTCGACAGCGAGTACGACACGTACTATGGCACCGATGCCACCGTCATGGTCCGCGACCGCCGCGGCTGGATGTTCAAAGAAGTGGATTCGCCGCTGCTGGGCTGGGAAGTTTACGCCCGCAAAGAAACGTTCTTCAAAGAAGTTGGTATTGTTTTGGCGGCGAACGCCACGAAGCTAGCCGCCCAAGGCGATAATCCGGTGATCGATACGCAAGTCGCGACGCAAGGTTCGCTTTATTACGCGCTCGATGCGTTCATCACCAACGCCGATCTGACTCGGACCGGTATCGAGGATTTTACGGCGACCTACGGCACCGACGATCCCACCGAGCTTGGGAAATATCTGGCCGACGTCATGAAGAACAAGCTTCCGGCCGCGGATTGGAAGCTCGGCTTCGAAGCGACCGTTACCGCCATCAAGGCCCACGAAGCGGTGATGAAGCACGGACGAGTGGAATTAAAGGATGAATTGTTCAATATTGGCTGAAGTCCAAGGAACTAGATTTATGAAGTTATCTCTTGCGCTAAGAACCTCCTTCGCGGCCTTCGTTGCCGCGGCAACTCTCTCGCTTTCGGCCGATGTTATCCGCTATCAAGCCGCCCCCGGGAGCAAAATAAAGCTCGATGGGACCTCGACCGTTCATGATTGGACCGTCGAAAGCGGGACAATCGGCGGGTTTATCGAGTTCCAATCGGATGTTCCTCTTGATCCTTCGCTCGCCAGAACCGAAGTCTCCGTCGCACCGAAGGTGCAGGTGATCGTTCCAGTCAGCTCGCTCAAGAGCGGCAAAACGTTGATGGACGATATCATGCATGACAATTTGAAGATGAAGGAGAACCCCCGCATCAAGTATGTGCTCAACGAAATGAAGCCCAAAGAACACAAGGCGGGCGAACCGTTCCAGTTTGATACCAAAGGCGATCTGACCGTTGCCGGCGTAACCAAACCTATCGAAATGGTCGTGACGCTGGCGCCTATCGAGGGAAACAAGCTCAAAGCGACCGGCTTGAAAGAGATCAAAATGACCGATTTCGGCATGAAACCTCCCGCCCCATCCATTGGCCTGGGTCTGATCAAGACTGCGGACGAAGTGAAGGTCACTTTCGAGTGGATCACGGCGCGCAAGGACGAAAAGAAAACCGCCTCCAGCAACTAAAGTTTTCCCATTTCTTTTCCGAGCGGCAGCCAGGCAGCTTGCCACCTGCCACTTTTCATGTACTCACCTTCCGAACATCAAGGCTGTCCGCGGCCGGGTTGAATTGAGGTAATGGCCTTTAGCCTTGCGAAGCGTCGTCGCCGACCGTCAAGATCTAAGGGTCAACCGGACGTTGCCTCACTCCTAGACCGCTGTGAGGCGTTCTCCTTAGGGAAATTCCTGAATCGACATTCTGAGCGGATGGGTGAAGGTGTGAGGGTCATTTAGAGCTTTATGACAGAGGAGGAAAGCCATCCGTCCATCGTAGTCGTGGACGACAGCGCGGAAGATTTATCACTCGTGGGACGCCTGCTTCGACAGTGCAACCTCATGAATCCTGTCGTTGCACTTGCCAGTGGTGCCGAATGCATCAAATGGCTCAAAGCGAATTCCTCCCGACTGCCCGTCCTCGTCCTCATGGACCTCATCATGTATCCCACCAGCGGCCTCGATGTGCTTAAGGCGATGAAACAGATGGGCATTCTGGATGCTGTACCCGTTATCATGCTCTCTGGAATTCGTGATGTTAAGGTGATTCACGAGGGCTACCAGCTCGGCGCGAAAACATTCCTGATCAA
>DASYTB010000128.1:0-3358 GCA_036002705.1 Verrucomicrobiia bacterium | reverse complement strand
GGGCCCCACAGGCAAATCTGTGCGACCCATGCGCAACTCGTTAAATAGGCGGTTGCCAGGATCAAAGCCAAAGCGGGAATTGCCAGCGCGCGTAACGACCTCGTGCTTCCACCGCTGTCGCTTTTGCCGAATAGCTTATCCGCGAACTTATGCAGAAGTCCGACGGCCGCGGCAAATCCACCGACACTTCCGACTGCCAGGGATGTATGATGGGAATTTAGCCAAACTTCCTGACCGAACGTGTCAATGATCGCGATTCCCAATGAAATTCCAAAACAAAGCAGCCAGAATCCAAGGCGCTCAGTTAACAAAATCCGCGTTTTGGTCCTAACCTCCGTTTCATAGACGGTTCCCGCCGAGGGATTCACGCCTTTATTCCGGACAGCAGCTTCGGCTTGCGCGAGTGTCACCCGATAGAAAACGAGGCTTAGCATTGGCGTTATCGCGGTGATCAAAAGTGTGCGATGGCTCCAGTGCAGTCCCGCATAAATCAGGAGGAGTGCGATGATGATCGTTAAGGCATACGGGCCGCGATCTCCAAACTGCGGCAAGGTTAGAGTAAGGACCGCGACAAAGACGAGCACCCCGCTCCAGCCAAATCCGAAAAGCCCGAGATTCGGCCAGAATTTCTGGATGATTCCTCCGGCCGCGAAAAACAGAATCGCTGCGGACGCGCAGATCGCAAAGGTCTGATTGCCACGGAATTTGGCCAGCGCTTGCGACAGCCAAAATGCCGCGCCCAGGGGAATACACACCAGGAGCGCGACGAGGCCTGGCAGAATGAACCAGGGACTCCACCAAAAATGCGTGGCGGCAGCGGGAGCGGCCAATCTTTCCAGGTTTTGCCACGTGCTCCAATCGAACATCAAAGCTCGCAAATAACCGAGAAGACAAAAAAGTCCCAGGATAACCGGGATCAAATTGAAATGAAGCGCAATCCAACTTCGCAAGACGTACGCAGCCGCCGTCAACACGTCCCCCCCGCCGGTCGGCGTCACGTAACGGCCATGTTCTCGCAGCCATTTGATTTGCGGCGACTGAGTGTCGCTTAAAGTGGCCTCGATCGAGTCGGTCGCAGCGGATGCTTGCGCGCTGGTTGCTGCCCGGCTGAACCAGCGTCCTAAAAAACCGCCGATATAGCCTCCACCCGAAACCGTCGAGAGGTAGTCAACCTCCCGGAGCATTTTAGCGCGGGCGAGGGATTGAAGGATACCCAAACTAAAGGTCGCGCTTCGAATGCCTCCGCCGGAGAGCGCCAACCCAATGCTTGAATCCAGAAGTGCCGGCTTTTTGCTCGAACCTGATGGCGATTTCTCTTTGCGGGGCATTTGAGCTTTGGCTGCCGCGCGTCGAGCCCTAACGAGAGTGTCTTCTTTGATCTGAACGTCCTTAGGATAACCAACTCGAAAGCAGCTCTTTTCTCCCGCCTGTTCCCCGTCCTGGCGGAACGTCGTCTGTTCGCTCATAAATTAAGGACACTAAAGGTTAGCTGTCTCAAAAAGATATCCCAAACGATTGCAGTGGCGCATGCTTAATGAAACCTAGACGTATGTCTAATGGATTTTAATTGGTTATTTTCAGACGCTTGTCTGGTTGGATGAACTGCTGGAGAACGGTGACGATCTTGCCTCGACGCCGCAGACTCTGGCGGAAATCATTGACGTGGTGGCGATTGCCCAAGCCGCTTTCAATGAAAGAATCCGTGGATCGGGCGGACGGGTGGTGGAACGCAAAAGAGGTTGCGCGCGTGCACCCGGGGGGTGCGGCAATATCAACTCGGACGCAGGAGGCTGCTGCTCGACACGATGCGGGCCGGCACTTTCTTCAACGCGGGCGTTCGAAAGGTGATCGCGAACAACGACGAGGACTTCCGTGTCTCTGGGGACCTCAAGGTGCTGGGCTGTTCGGCAAAGTCGTCGCGGAGAATGTGATTACAGGCTCGCGTCAGTGCTTCGGACGAAGGAGAATGGCTTTTTTGTCGGTGCCTTCCACTTCAACGCTATGGGTCTCGATTCCCGGGTCGTCCTTGAGAGCGTTGTGCACGATCCGTCGCTCGAACGCATTCAACGGCTCCATTTCCACGATGTCGCCCCAGCGGCGGACTTTCTCCGCGGCTTCCTTGGCTTTTTTGATTAAGCCGTCGCGCTGCTGCGAACGATAGTTGCCGACGTCGAGCGTGACTTTCGGGCTTTCGGGATCCTGTTTGAAGATAAGGCGATTGGTGACGTATTGGAGTTCGCTCAAGGTTTGGCCCTGGCGTCCAATCAGGCGCCCCGGATCATTCGTTTGGACATCGAGAAGCACCTGGCCGTCAACTTCATTTTGGTTGACGGTGGCTTCGAACCCGAGCGTTTGCAGGAGTTTTTCGAGGATGGCTTTGGGATCGGCTGGCATAAAGGCGCGAGGCGGTGAGGTTTTCTATTTCTTTTTTGGTGGAACTGGCTTAGCTGGTTTTATCGGAACCCCCGGTTTGCCGCCGCCCGGAGGGTGCTCCGGCGCGGTGCGGGTCAGTTTCATTTGCAGGATGGATAACAGATTCTGCACGGTCCAGTAAAGGGTCAATCCGGCGGCGAAATTGTAGAGGAACACCATCATCATGAGCGGCATGTAGCGCATGATCTGTTGCTGGGCGGGGTCCATCCCGGGGGATGGCGGAGTCATGCGCGCCTGCCAGAGCATGGTGGCACCCATGAGGAGCGGGAAGGGATTCACCGGAAATCCGGCGACGTAAAAGATCGTGTCGGATTGAGAGAGATCGCAGGCCCAAAGAAAATGCGCGCCTCGGAGTTCGATGGCGCTCTGGAGCATACGGTAGAAGCCGAACAGGACCGGGATTTGTAGCATCACTGGAAGACAGCCACCGAGCGGGCTGACTTTGTTCTCCTTCATGAACTCCATGACCTTCTGATTCATTTTCCGAGGGTCATCTTTGTACTTTTCCTGGATGGCCTTCATCTGCGGCTGTAGGGCCTGCATGCGTTTCATGGAGCGTGTGCTGGCGGTGGTCAGGGGCCAGAAGATCATTTTGATAATGACGGTGATGACGATGATCGCCGCACCATAAGCGATTCCGATCGCATGCAGACCGTTCATGGAAATGAGCAGAGCTTTCGCGAAAAAACCGAAGAAGCCGCTGAAGCCCATCACCCGATCCATATCGCGCGGCAGTTGCTGAAGGATTTTGAATTCCTTTGGTCCAGCGAAAATGTCATAGCGATATTCGACCGCGCTTTGCGCTGGAACGGTGCTGCTCGGAAGAACGAAAGCCGTTTGATAACCGAACGGTGCCATGAATGCGGCGGGATCCTTCGCCAGCTCTTCCCGGGGCGGTGGGGGCAAGAAAATACGGCGGCCGACG